>JAQGNR010000211.1 GCA_028291765.1 Herbaspirillum sp. | reverse complement strand
CAACAACTTTTTACGCTCTATCAAAACCCTTACAACAACTTGCCACCACTTCCTTTTCTCCCGTTTCCGCGAGGAGCCGAACTATAGCAAGCTTCTCCCGTATCTTGCAAGCGTTTAAAGAAATAATTTATAAAAAAATACGCCCAGGATTTTTAAACATCCCGAAAGCGTGCTGCCCGCTTTTCCAAAAAGGCATTCATGCCTTCCTTCTGGTCTTCCGTTGCAAACGCACTATGGAACAGCCCGCGCTCATAATGCACACCTTCCGACAGGGTCGTTTCGTAAGCGCGGTTGACTGCATCCTTGATCATCATCACGACAGGCTGCGACATAGTTGCAATAACGGCTGCCGCGCCCAATGCTTCTTCAAGTAATTTTTCTGCGGGAACGACACGCGAAATCAAACCCGCACGTTCAGCCTCATCCGCATCCATCATCCGCGCAGTCAAACAAAGATCCATCGCTTTGGCCTTCGACACCGCGCGCGGCAGACGCTGGGTGCCGCCGGCGCCAGGGGGGACACCGAGCTTTACTTCCGGTTGACCGAATTTGGCGGTATCGGCGGCAATAATGAAATCGCACATCATCGCCAACTCGCACCCCCCGCCCAATGCATAACCGGCCACTGCCGCAATCACCGGCTTGCGGATGCTGCGAATCGTTTCCCAGTTCCGGGTAATAAAGCCGCTCTTATAAACATCCATATAAGATAAATTTGCCATCGCAGTAATATCGGCGCCGGCGGCAAAGGCTTTTTCGCTACCGGTAATCACAATGCACGAAACGGTTTCATCGGCGTCGAACGCGAGCAAGGCATTCCCCAGATCCCGCATCAAGTCATCGTTAAGCGCATTCAGCGCTTTCGGACGATTCAGACGAATCAGCGCAACTTTGTCATGGCGTTCAATCAGGATATTGTCGTAGGTCATGAGGTTTCCCCTATTAAAAAGGCATTACTCGTAGTGTAAGCCACACAATCCGGGACCGCACCAAGCAGTTTTGCGTAAATATCACTATCAAGGAAATTGCCGGGTCTATACTAATGACGCATTCTTCGATTCGATATACCTAGGAGGCAAAAATGTTCAAAACCATTCTGCTACCAACCGACGGTTCCGATCTTTCCCGGAGGGCGATTGAAACCGCAATCGAATATGCGCAACTGTGCGGCGCAAAAATTCACGGCATATCAGTGGCCGAGCCCTATCCATTCACACCGCTTGCTGAAAGCGCGATGGCAATCGATCCAACGATCTACGAAGAAAACGTCCGCAATCTGGCACAACAGCATGTGAACAAAATCAGCGATGCGGCCCGGATAGCCGGTGTCGAGTGCGAAACATCGGTTGTGCTGTCCTTCTCTCCAGACGAAGAAATTATCAATGCCGCCAAGAAATTCCATTGCGATGCCATTTTCATGGCATCGCATGGGCGTAGCGGGTTAAGTCGCCTATTCCTGGGCAGTAAAACCCAAAAGGTTCTGGCGCATTCGACCATCCCCGTACTGGTGCTGCGGTAAATACTACGATAAGCGCCCGCAGATTACGTTATTCCATTAAGGGCGCATTGAAACGGCAGAGGCAGCCTTGGGCAGCAATACCCACATCTGCAGACGCTGCTTCATGCGCCCCGCCTGTTCACCTGCATCACTACCGAAACCCCAGAAATAATCGGCGCGCACTGCGCCCTTAATGGCGCCACCGGCATCCTGCGCCATGACCAATTGCCGCAAGTTCGATTCACTGTTCGGCTGCGTAGTCGATAAAAATACCGGAACACCCAGAGGAATTGCCTGCGGATCGATGGCAATCGAGCGTTGCGGCGTCAACGCAACACCTAGCGCACCCTTGGGGCCGACCGATGGGTCAAGCAATTTTTCTTCACGGAAAAATACATAACTCGGATTGGTATTCAACAGCTCCTGCTGACGTCCGGGATTTGCCGCCAGCCACCCCTTAATGCCCTGCGCCGAAGCCTGATCCAATCGTAATTCGCCTTTATCGACTAGATAACGGCCGATCGATTTGTAGGGATAACCGTTCTGATCCGCATAGACCAGGCGAACGGTTTCATTGGTGTCGTTCAAATGTACCCGCCCGGATCCTTGCACTTGCAGGAAGAAAGCATCCACTGCATCATCGACCCAGACCAATTCCTGACCAGCCAGAATGGACGGCTGGTGGCTCAATTCGGCGCGATTGTAATAAGGCACGACTTTGCTTCCCACCTGACGCCCACGCAAGCGCATGGATTTCAACTCAGGATAGACACTACTCAAATCCACCAGCAACATATCTGGCGGCACACGATGCAATGCAGTCTGATAGCGTCCGCCACGCTTGCGCGCGCCTTGCAGCAAGGGCTCATAATAGCCGGTGATCAATCCGTCATCCGAACCATCCGGATTAATCACACGATACGGCGCAAAGTAATTTTCAAAAAAACTGCGCACGGCGCTTTCATCGCCGGCATTCACACTTTGAGCGACCGCGCACGGTGCGCTCCAGTCGGCACGCGTGGTCAAAACGCTGCACGAGGCAATAAATGCCGGCCAGGCTTGACGCAAATCATCCTGCCCCCATCCTGGTACGTCGGTAAAGGTAGTGCGCTGAAAACTGCCGCTTGCCGGCTGCGACGGCAATGCCGGCTTAGGTGAAGATGCCGCGCTCACCGGCGCGCGCGAGACGAGGCCGGGCCGGCTGGTGCTACATGCAGCAAGAATCAATGCGGTGAGAACGGCAATTGCAGGTAAACTGATGCGAATGAATGACATTGAGGAAGATTGAAAATGTGGTTAGTAATACTCGAAGCGACAGCCGCCTTTTTTATATTCGCGTTTATTATCTGGTGGACCATGTATCACGGAAGGGAACCGGAATTGAACGATCCGACGGAAAAATCCCAAACCGCGACGCCTTCAGATGAAAAATCCGACAATGCCAATAAAGCGGGATAAGAAGTCCGCAACCTTAATGCAAAGTTCTAGGCAGCGACAACACGAACTCCGGAACCTTGGCTTCGAATTGCTCGCCGTCCTCGGCAACGCAAAAATACTCACCCGTCATCGAGCCCTGCGGCGTCTGCAATGCCGTGCCGCTGGTGTATTCGAATTGCTCGCCGGGCTGCAGCAGCGGCTGATTGCCGACTACGCCCAGACCGCGCACTTCTTCCCTATGATTATTGGCGTCGGTAATAATCCAATGCCGGGAAATCAATTGGGCCGTTACCTGCCCGGTATTCTTGATCGTAATCGCATAAGCGAACACATAATGCGCCCGAGCGGGATCGGATTGTTCCTCCAGGTACTGCGTCTTGACGGTCACGGTGAATTCATACGATGCCATGCAAACTCCTTGATATTTGGCGCGGCCAGCAATTGAACATAAATCTTTAACGCCAACACGATACACGCTATTGAGAGCCAGATCATCCCGCTGCGGTTAAAATAACCAACTCGCTATCAATGCTTTTCAACACTTATCAACGATTCAGCCATCATGCCAACCTATCGTATCGCTCCCAGCATTCTATCCGCCGATTTTGCCCGCCTGGGCGAAGAAGTCCGGAATGTCGCTGCCGCCGGCGCAGATTTTATTCATTTTGACGTAATGGATAATCATTATGTGCCGAATCTAACGATCGGACCGATGATTTGCGAAGCGATCCGCCCGCATGTTCAGATTCCAATCGATGTCCATTTGATGGTCAGGCCGGTCGATCGCATCATCCCCGATTTTGCCAAAGCAGGCGCGAACCTGATCAGCTTTCATCCGGAAGCCTCCGACCATATCGACCGCTCGCTGCAATTGATCCGCGATCAGGGCTGTAAAGCGGGCCTGGTATTTAATCCCGGCACACCGTTGCATTATCTGGATCATGTCATGGACAAGCTCGATCTGATCCTGATCATGTCGGTCAATCCCGGTTTCGGCGGCCAATCGTTCATTCCCGAAGCCTTGAAGAAAATCGCCGCGGTACGTCAACGCATCGATGCCAGCGGCCGCGATATTCATCTGGAAGTGGACGGCGGCATCAAAATCGACAATATCGCGCAGGCAGCCAAAGCGGGCGCCGACACCTTCGTAGCCGGTTCCGCCATTTTCGGCCAACCGGATTACAAGGCAGTCATCGATGCCATGCGCGCAAAGCTGGCCGGGCTGGCCGGCTAAGCGGCTACCCGCCAAGAAGACTATGTTTTCCAACATCAAAGCCGCAATCATCGATCTCGACGGCACCATGGTCAACACCGCACCCGATTTTCACGCAGCGATCAATCGCATGCGAGCGGACCTGATGCTGCCGCCGCTGCCCATCGAAAACATTATCCTGTTTATCGGCAAAGGCACTGAAAATCTGATCCGTTGCACATTGGCCCCGGATTTTTCACCGGCGGAACTGGCGCAGTGCTTTCCGGCGGCATTGGCCTCATATATGGATCACTACCGGGACATTGACGACCAATATGCCGTCATGTATCCGGGCGTGCTTGAAGGGCTGGACGCATTCAAAGCCAAAGGGATCCGCCTGGCCTGCGTCACCAACAAACCGCTGCCCTTTGCGCTGTCGCTGCTGGAAAAGTCCGGCCTGCGCAATTATTTCGACGTTATCTACGGCGGCGATTCACTGCCGCACAAAAAACCCCATCCGGCGCAAATGCTGCAAGTCTGCAAGGATTTCGCCGTACCGGCCGCGCAAGTGGTGGCAATCGGCGACTCATCCAACGATGCCCAAGCAGCGCGCGCGGCCGGCTGTTATGTCTTGAATGTTCCCTATGGATACAACCACGGCGAGCCTATACAGGGCGTAGATTCCGATGGTATAGTTCCAACGCTGCTCGAAGCAGCCCATCTTATTGGCTAATTTGATACTCATCCACCACAATGTTTCTCGACAAAAAACAAGCCGTCCAACCATCAGCCATTGCTGGAGCCTGGCTGTGGCGACGCTGGCAAATCTGGCCTAATTAATTTTATAAAGCCATACCTCGCCGCGGGCCGCTGCTTGCCGCCTGACGTTTTTTGCAACACCATCCCCGCTATTTCGGCCAATTCCAGATAGCGTCCCGGAGAAACATATGACTGAACTCGAATTCAAATCGCTGGCATCCCAAGGTTACAACCGCATTCCGTTGATCGCAGAGGCTTTTGCCGATCTGGAAACCCCTCTGACGCTTTATCTGAAACTGGCGCAAAGCCAGAACAACGGTAAAAATACTTTTTTGCTCGAATCGGTAGTCGGCGGCGAACGCTTTGGACGCTACTCTTTCATCGGCCTGCCCGCTTCCACACTGATGCGCAGTTACGGCACGCGCATTGAAGTCGTCAAGAACGACCAGATTATTGAAACACTGGAAGGCAACCCACTCGATTTCATCGCCCAATTTCAGGCGCGCTACAAAGTAGCGATTCGTCCGGGCATGCCGCGTTTCTGCGGCGGTCTGGCGGGTTATTTCGGCTACGACACCGTGCGTCATATTGAAAAACGGCTGGCCGGTTCGGCCCCGAAAGACGATCTGGGCCTGCCGGATATCCAATTACTGCTGACCGAAGAACTGGCGGTGATCGACAATATCACCGGCAAACTGTATCTGATTATCTATGCCGATCCGGGCCAGCCGGAAGCCTATTCCAAAGCCCGTCAGCGCCTGAAAAATCTGCGCGACATGTTGCGTCGGAGCGTCGATGCGCCGGTCACCAGCGCCTCGGTGCGTACCGACATCGTGCGCGACTTCGCCAAAGACGATTATCTGAAAGCGGTCGCCAAAGCCAAGCAATACATCATGGCCGGCGATCTGATGCAAGTCCAGATCGGCCAGCGCCTGCGTAAGCCCTATGTCGATTCCCCGCTGATGCTATACCGTGCATTACGCTCGCTCAATCCGTCGCCGTATATGTATTTCTACAATTTCGGCGACATGCAAATCGTCGGCGCCTCGCCTGAAATTCTGGTGCGCAACGAGACCGCCGAAGGTAACCAGAAGAAAGTCACGATCCGTCCGCTGGCCGGTACGCGGCCGCGCGGCTCGACCCCTGAACGCGATGCACAATTGGCCATTGAACTGCTGGCAGATCCAAAGGAAATTGCAGAGCATGTGATGCTGATCGACCTGGCGCGCAACGACATCGGCCGCATCGCCACCACCGGCAGCGTCAAGGTCACGGATCAAATGGTGATCGAGAAATACTCGCACGTGCAACACATCGTTTCCAATGTGGAAGGCCAATTGCAGCCGGGCCTATCCAATCTGGACGTACTCAGAGCGACCTTTCCGGCCGGCACTCTATCGGGCGCACCGAAGGTCCGGGCGATGGAAATCATCGATGAACTGGAACTGACCAAACGCGGTATATACGGCGGCGCCTGCGGCTACCTTTCGTTCGGCGGCGAAATGGATGTCGCCATTGCGATCCGCACCGGCGTGATCAAAGACGGCATGCTGTATGTGCAGGCGGCAGCCGGCATCGTGGCCGATTCGGTGCCGGAAATGGAATGGGAAGAAACGGAAAACAAGGCGCGCGCAGTGTTGCGCGCGGCCGAACAAGTGCAAGATGGTCTGGATGGGGATATCTGATTACGCCGAGGAAGTGCCCTCGCAAGCCCATCCCCGCATATCCAAACGATGCGATAACGTGCAATTATTCTTTAAAATCAAAATGATAGGTTCGCTATGTTACTCATGATCGATAACTACGATTCCTTCACTTATAACCTGGTGCAGTATTTCGGCGAGCTGGGCGAAGAAGTCAGGACCTTCCGCAACGATGAAATCACGCTGGAAGAAATTAGCGCGATGAAGCCGGACCGGATTTGCCTATCGCCCGGCCCGTGCAGCCCGAAAGAAGCCGGTATTTGTATTGCATTGCTGCAGCATTTTGCCGGCAAATTGCCGCTGCTGGGCGTTTGCCTCGGCCACCAGGCCATTGGCGAAGCTTTTGGCGGCAATGTGATCCGCGCCAAACAAGTGATGCATGGCAAAACCTCATTGATCGCCCATACCGGCGTCGGCGTATTCCAGAATATTCCAAGTCCCTATACCGTCATCCGTTATCATTCCCTCGCCATCGAGCGTGCCTCGTTGCCGGACTGCCTGGAAGTCACCGCCTGGACCGACGACGGTGAAATCATGGGCGTGCGCCACAAGGAACTGGATGTGCAGGGTGTACAGTTTCATCCTGAATCGATTCTGTCCGAACATGGCCATCTGCTGCTGAAAAATTTTCTGACTGGCTAAGCTATTTGCTAACCGTTCGGCTAACTTCATCCACAAGAAAAAATATGCCAATCACACCACAAGAGGCTCTGCTACGCTGCATCGATCATCGTGAAATATTTCATGACGAGATGCTGTCGCTATTCCGGAAAATCATGCAGGGTGAAATGTCGCCGGTCATGATTGCGGCGCTGACCATGGGGCTGCGCGTCAAAAAGGAAAGCATCGGCGAAATCACCGCCGCCGCGCAGGTCATGCGCGAACTCGCCATCAAAGTACCGATGGCAAATACCGACCATCTGCTCGACATCGTCGGCACCGGCGGCGATGGCGCGAACACCTTCAATATTTCTACCGCCAGCATGTTCGTCGCAGCGGCCGCCGGCGCAAGAGTGGCCAAACACGGCGGACGCAGCGTCTCGTCCTCATGCGGCAGCGCCGACGTGCTCGAATCGTTCGGCGCCAATATCAATCTCTCGCCGGAGCAGGTAGCGCAATCGATCGCACAAACCGGCATCGGATTCATGTTTGCGCCGAATCATCACGCCGCAATGAAACATGCCGCCCCGGTGCGCAAGGAATTGGGCGTGCGGACGATTTTCAATATTCTGGGGCCATTGACCAATCCGGCCGGCGCGCCAAACATTCTGATGGGCGTGTTTCATGCCGATCTGGTCGGCATTCAGGTTCGGGTATTGCAGCGTCTGGGCGCGCAGCACGCCATGGTGGTGTGGGGGCGCGACAATCTGGATGAAATTTCTCTGGGCAGCGCAACCTTGGTCGGCGAACTGGTCAACGGCGAAATCCGGGAATATGAAATTCATCCGGAAGATTTCGGATTGCAAATGGTCGCCAGCCGCAATCTGCAAGTCGCCAATGCCGCCGAATCGAAAGCCAGGATTCTGGAAGCACTGGACGACACCACCGGCCCGGCACGCGATATCGTTGCGTTGAACGCCGGCAGCGCGCTGTATGCAGCCGGTGTAGCGCCGTCTATCGAAGCAGGCCTGAAAATAGCGCGCACAACCATCTCCTCGGGCGCCGCCCGCAAGAAACTCGAACAATTTATCGACGTCACCCAACAACTCGGCAAACACTAAATATGAGCGATATTCTCGACAAAATCCTGGCCGTCAAGGCAGACGAAATCCGGACCGCAAAAAAACAGCGCGATCTGGCCAGTCTGCGACGCGATGTCGAAACCGATACCGATGCCAGAACGGCATTGCGCAATTTCGAAGCCGCTCTGCGCAATAAAATCAGCGCCGGGAGTGCCGCGGTGATTGCAGAAGTTAAAAAAGCATCGCCGTCAAAAGGTATCCTGCGCGAGAATTTCAATCCTGCCGAAATTGCCATCAGCTATGCCAGCCATGGCGCCGCCTGCCTGTCGGTGCTGACCGATGAACAATTCTTTCGGGGTACGCCAGCTTATCTGCAACAAGCACGTGCCGCTTGCGCATTACCGGTACTGCGCAAGGATTTCATGATCGATCCATATCAGATCTATCAGGCCCGCCATTGGGGCGCCGATGCCATCCTGCTGATCGTCGCGGCACTCGATCACGGCCTGATGGCCGAACTGGAAGCTTGCGCGCATGAACTTGGCATGAGCGTGCTGGTGGAAGTGCACAATGGCCTGGAACTGGACGCTGCGCTACGTCTGAAAACCGGTCTGCTCGGCATCAACAACCGCAATCTGCGCACGTTTGAAACCTCACTACAGAACACGATCGATTTATTGCCGCGCATCCCGCCGGAAAAACTGGTTATTACTGAATCGGGCATCAAGAACATCGACGATGTAAAACGGATGCGCGATCATCATGTGCATGCGTTTCTGGTCGGCGAAACGTTCATGCGTGCGCCGGAACCAGGCGTTGAATTGGCGCGATTGTTTAACTAAACCATCACCCCCCATGCGCCGTCCAGCGCAGCAGAAAAATCACCAGCAATATCCCAGCCAGCAACCCACCGCCGAAATAGACTACGACACCCAACAGCATATTGGTCCGCTTTTGCTCGACGATCAGCCGCTTGAGCAAATCGGTGTTCTGCCGATTCGGCTCCGAAGCCTGTGTCAGCGCCTGATGCGCAAGCCGGGGCAGTTGCGGCAATAAGCGGCTGTAACGCGGCACTTCTATTTTCAGCTGCTGCACGAAACCACGCCAGCCAACCTGCTCGTTCATCCATCGCTCCAGATACGGCCTGGCCGTCTTCCACAGATCGAGCTCCGGATCCAGTTGACGCCCAAGGCCTTCGATATTAAGTAAAGTCTTTTGCAATAACACCAATTGCGGCTGTACCTCGACATTGAAACGCCGTGAAGTCTGGAATAAACGCAGCAGCACCTGACCGAAAGAAATATCTTTCAATGGCCGATCGAAAATCGGCTCACAACAAGCCCGCACCGCCGACTCCAGTTCATCCACACGCGTGTCCTTCGGCGCCCAACCCGATTCGATATGGGCTTCGGCAACGCGTTTGTAATCGCGCCGAAAAAATGCGAGGAAATTTTGGGAAAGATAATCTTTATCGAAATCGTTAAGCGTGCCGACAATACCGAAATCAAGCGCTATATAGCGGCCGAACGTGGCCGGCTCGATAGAAACCAGAATGTTTCCCGGATGCATATCCGCATGAAAAAAACCATCGCGAAATACCTGCGTGAAAAATATCTCGACACCGTCGCGTGACAATTTAGCGAGATCGATACCTTCGGCAAGCAAACGCTCGGTCTGCGAAATCGGTATGCCCTTCATGCGCTCCATCACGATGACCGACGATGAACAATAATCCCAGTACATCTCCGGTACGATCAATAAAGTGGAGTTCGTGAAATTACGGCGCAACTGACTGCCGTTAGCCGCCTCACGCATCAGATCCAGTTCGTCATGCAGATATTTATCGAACTCGGCGACGACTTCCTTCGGTTTCAGACGGCGGCCATCGGGCCATAGAATTTCGAGCCAATGGGCCGCAATATGCATCAGATCGACATCTTCATCGATATTCTTCTTCATCCCCGGGCGCAACACTTTCACCGCGACCTCGGTGCCGTCCTTGAGTACGGCAAAATGCACCTGTGCAATCGAGGCCGACGCCACCGGCACCCGCTCAAAACTGCTGAATAGCTGTTCCGGGTGCGAGCCCAGCGATTTAACGATCTGTGCAATTGCCAGATCGGAATCGAACGGTGGCACGCGGTCCTGCAATTTGGCCAGTTCGAGCGCGATATCGAGCGACAACAGATCACGCCTGGTCGAAAGCACTTGTCCGAATTTCACGAAAATCGGTCCTAAATCTTCCAGCGCCATACGCAGGCGAACGCCGGGCGGCGCCGAAAGATCGCGCCAGAACAAGAGCCGGTTAAGTATTTTTGAAATACGTGGCGCCTTCAGCCCCGACATGGCGATATCGTCCAGACCGTAACGCGCCACAACGCGCAGGATTTTTAAAAGACGGAGTGTTCTCAAGATCATTAGCGCTTACTTTCTAGTTTTTCGATGCGCTTGGCAAGCCGCTCAACATCATCCCGCAATTTACCGACATCGCCGCGCATATCCTCAACTGCTGCAGGGCGCACCAGCATCGGCTGCTCTTCGAGAAAATACTCGGCCAGATTTTCCTTCAGCGATCGATACGTCGCGCGCACGGTCGCGGCGGCGGAGCCGGCCGTGGAAACCAGACGTTGCGCTGCAATTTCGCCGACCAGCTTACTAAGGTCATCAGCGGCATCCCAGCGCAGATTCTGGCTCAGCTGCGAAATGGCATTGGCAAAATCAGCATCGCCTTCTATCTTGACATACGAAAATGCACTTTTGGCATTAGCAGCCAACAACGGTAAATCGGAAAGTTTAATCCTGATCGTGACATCGCTGGCAACGTCAGCATCCCCTGTTTCAACAAACCCGTCGGCAGTCACGCGTAAGCGCAGCACCAGCACGCCGATATCGATAGCCGCTGTCTTGCCGCGATGCGCGAGCAGCTTTTGCTGCGCCCACGGCTCTTGCGCCAGCAGATGATTAATTGCATGGCACAAAGGACCAAGTGAAATACGCGGATAAAGAGGATTAGGCTTCATGTTTACAAAGTAAAACCGCCCGTAAAGTACGGGCGGTGGATAAAACAAAAGCGGAAACGAAGTGCGCTGTCATGATCTGACGGTGCACGCACACAACTCAAGAAGCTTGCTGTATGCCTGCCAGCACCCAACCGCCGGCGCCATCTACGGGCTTACTGAAATTCCATAATTCGGTAAATGGTTCTGCCGATGCATCAGCGGCCTCCTTGATCAAGCCGCCGAACCGGACAGTCGCAAGATATTCATCGCTCACCTGTTCAATCCCCAGCAGTTCGGCATTCAACTGCACGACATCGGTGACATTCGGGCTGGCGCCGCGCTCCTGAATCTGCAAACGCAACTCGGCGAACACTTCGGGCGTTGTAAATTCGCGGATATCGTGAATGTCGGCCTTATCGCCGGCTGCCTGCAAGCGGATGAAATACGACTTCGCATTGCGCAAAAAACCTGCAGCATCGAAATCGGCCGGGATACCGAGCGCCATCGCCGCCGGCAAAGCCGAGCCGCTGGCGCCGAATGCGCCGGCGCCCAAACCGGCTGGAGCAGATTGGATCGGAGGCTGCGCCTGACCATAGCCGGGAATTTGCGAGCCGATTTCAGGCGTAGACGAATATGCCGAAGTCTGGGCCGAAGTCTGCGCGGGTGCATTACCGGGAGCATAAAACGGCTCATTGGCCGACTGATTACCACTCCTGCGGCTAAACATGCGGATCAGGAATATGGCGGCAAAAGCAATCACGGCAAACATCAGAATGCTGCCCATCGCCCCACCCATGCCGAAATGCGAAAACAAGGCGCCCAGCCCCAAGCCGAGCAATGCACCGCCGACAATACTGCGCCATGGGCTGGCCGGTTTAGGTGGTACTGCGGCACCGGGTGTGGCGGCCGGCGCAGCCGGCTTTGGCGCCGTATAAGCTGGCTGAGGCGTCGGGGTCGGCGTCGGCGCAGCCGAATTCTGACGGGAATACGAAGATTGCTTCCCGAAGGACGCACCACCGCCCAGGCGTTTTGCCTCGGCCGTCGGCATCATCGCCGCAAACGTCGTAGCGGCGATCAGCAGTGCAATCAATAAGCGTTTCATGGTGTTCCTAAAGTTAAGGCTAAAGCTTGGCGCTAAAGTTTAATGCCCGTGTGCAGAGCAGCTACGCCAGCCGTTAAATTAAAGTACTCGACACGTTCCAGACCGGCATCGATCAGCATCTGTTTCAAACTGTCCTGATCCGGATGCATGCGAATCGATTCGGCAAGATAACGATAGCTTTCGGCATCGTTGGCGATCTTTTTACCCAGCCACGGCAACACGGAAAACGAGTAAACATCATATGTTTTTTGCAGTGGCCGCCACACTTTGGAGAATTCTAACACCAACAATTTTCCGCCCGGTTTCAGGACGCGCCGCATTTCTGCCAGCGCCTGATCCTTGTGCGTCATATTGCGTAATCCAAAGGCCACCGATACCCGGTCGAAATAATTATCCGGAAACGGCAACTTCTCGGCATCGCATAACAAGCTTGGGGTGGCAATGCCACTATTCAATAGCCGGTCGCGGCCGACCCGCAACATCGATTCGTTGATATCGGTCAGCCATACCTCTCCGGTGGGGCCGGCCTGTTTCGCAAAAACCTTGGCCAGATCGCCAGTACCGCCTGCAATATCGAGTACTTTGAAACCGGGCCGCACCGCCGCCTGGGCAATCGTGAAGGCTTTCCAGAGTCTGTGCATGCCGGCCGACATCAGATCGTTCATGACATCGTATTTACCCGCTACCGAATGGAAAACTTCGGCCACTTTATGGACTTTGGCGTCTTCGGCGACCGTTTCATAGCCGAAATGGGTGGTATTAGTCATAGCAACCTCAGAAAAAGTACGTATTTAATGCAGGTGTCCGCAGCCGTGACCGTGGCTGTGGCCTGCGGCCACCGGCGCTGCTGCGGCAATCACCGCCGGATCGCGCCCTGATTCACGGGAATACCCGGCAGCTTCAAGCTGTTTTAAGTATTTTTCCCACATCTCAGCCTGATCGCGGCCCAATTGATACAGGTAATCCCAAGTATAAATGCCGCTCTCGTGACCGTCGGAGAAGATTGGTTTGATGCCGTAATTGCCAACCGGTTCCAGCGCAACGATTTCGACATCGCGTTTGCCCAGTTGCAGGACATCCTGACCGGGGACGTGACCTCGCACCTCTGCCGATGGCGAATACACGCGCATCAATTCGAATGGCAGCGAGAATTCGGCGCCGTCATCGAAGCTGACTTCCAGCACGCGCGATTGCTTGCGCACTTTGAAGGCCGTCGGATGCGGCGTAACGGTGCTTTGTTTTGGGGAGTTCATATGTTTCCTGAAGGTGATGATTGATGATGAGCGTTGAGCGTTGACGATGGGCCGGCGACAGCCGGTTTTATTTCGCCAGATGACGAACTACAGCTTTGCGCAACTGCGGTAACAAAGCAGACCGCTCTGCCATGACGGCCGGTGACGGCGCCCGCTTTACCTCGCCCCATATCGGATTCGGAAAATGGGCGTCATCGTTAAAACGCGGGATCAAATGCCAATGTATATGTTGCGTCATGTTGCCCAGACTGGCCAGATTGACTTTGGCCGGCTGCATGGCTTCCAGCAATGCCGCTTCGACGCGCCATACCCCGTCCATCAGCACATTGCGTTGCAGCGGCGACAGCATCGTCATTTCTTTCACATGCTGTTGCCAGATAACCCGGCAAAAGCCCGGATAAGCCGTATCGTCGACCAGTACCACGCGATAATCGTCGGTCCGGAACAATACCTCGCCGCCATCGATTTCGCACAATTCGCACAATTCGCAATGCTCGGAAGAATGATCAGAAGCAGCCATAATGGCACCCATCCTTAAACCAGAATCCGTTCGATGCCGCCGTTATTGGCGCGGGCAACGTAATCGGGCAACCAGTTCTCGCCCATCAGATGCTTGGCCATTTCGACCACGATGTAATCGGCGGTAGTGCCGGAATCTTCGTTATAGCGAGTCAAACCCTGCAGGCACGAAGGGCAGGATGTCAGAATCTTGACTTCACCTTCAAATCCGTCCGCGCGCATTTTGTCGGCGCCCTTGACCATTTCTTCTTCCTTGCGGAAGCGGACCTGGGTCGAGACATCCGGCCGGCTGACGCCGAAGGTGCCGGACTCGCCACAGCAGCGCTCGTTCTTTTCAACCAGTTGGCCATCGACGGTCGAAATCAAGGCATTCACCGTTTTCAGCGGGTCCTGCAATTTCATCGGGCTATGGCAAGGGTCGTGATACATGTAACGCGTTCCGGTCACACCGGATAAGGTGACATCCTTTTCCAGCAGATATTCGTGAATATCCATGATGCGGCAGCCGGGGAAAATCTTATCGAATTCGTAACCCTGCAATTGATCGTAACAAGTCCCGCAAGACACGATGACCGTCTTGATATCGAGATAATTAAGCGTATTGGCCATCCGATGGAACAACACGCGATTATCCGTAATGATCTTTTCGGCCTTATCGTAATCGCCCGATCCGCGTTGCGGATAACCGCAACAGAGATAGCCCGGCGGCAACACCGTTTGCACGCCGACGCGCCATAACATCGCTTGCGTGGCCAGACCGACCTGCGAGAACAAGCGCTCGGAACCGCAGCCGGGGAAATAAAATACCGCTTCCGTATCGGCCGTGGTGGCCAGCGGATCGCGAATGATCGGCACGATCTTGTCGTCTTCGATATCGAGCAATGCGCGCGCGGTCTTTTTCGGCAGATTGCCCGGCATTTTCTTGTTGATGAAATGAATCACCTGTTCCTTGATCGGCGCGCGGCCGACGGTGGCCGGTGGCCGCCTGGTTTGCTTGCGCGCAAATTTTTTCAGCAGATCATTACCGAAACGCTGCGCCTTGAAGCCCCAACCGGTCATCAATTCACGTGTGACATTAATCGTTGCCGGATCGGTTGCATTCAGGAAAAACATCGCCGCCGCAGTACCCGGATTGAACGATCTTTTGCCCATCTTGCGCAACAGATTGCGCATATTCATCGAGATCTCGCCGAAGTCGATATCGACCGGGCAAGGCGTCAGGCATTTATGGCAAACCGTGCAGTGATCGGCCACGTCCTCGAATTCTTCCCAATGCTTGATCGAAACGCCGCGCCGGGTCTGTTCCTCGTACAGGAAAGCCTCGACCAGCAACGATGTCGCCAGAATTTTGTTGCGCGGCGAATACAGCAAATTGGCGCGCGGCACATGCGTAGCGCAAACCGGTTTGCATTTGCCGCAACGCAAGCAGTCCTTGATGCTGTTGGCGACGGCGCCGATATCGCTTTGCTGCATGATCAAGGATTCATGCCCCATCAAACCGAACGATGGCGTATACGCATTGCTCAGATCGGCTTCCAGACCGGGCAGATTCAATAGCTTGCCCTTGTTGAAACGGCCTTCCGGATCGATGCGCAATTTGTAGTCGCGGAATTCGCTGATTTCATCTTCCTTCAGGAATTCCAGTTTGGTAATGCCGATCCCGTGCTCGCCCGAAATCACGCCATCCAGCGAACGCGCCAGAACCATGATGCGGGCCACCGCCTGATGCGCATCCTGCAGCATCTCATAGTGGTCGGAATTGACCGGGATATTGGTATGCACATTGCCGTCGCCGGCATGCATATGCAGCGCCACGAATACGCGGCCGCGCAAAATGCGCTTATGAATCTCGGCACACTCTTCCAGTATCGGCTTGAACGCGGCGCCGTTGAAAATGTGACGCAATGGCGCGCGTACTTCAAGCTTCCACGAAACGCGGATCGTCCGGTCTTGCAGCAGATCGAATAAGCGTACATCGGGTTGCTCAAGCAAACGTTGTGCAATCGGCTGCGACAAAGCATCCGGCAATAGCGCCGCCAAGTGCGACTGCGCCTGGCTCAACGGTTGGTCGAGGTGATCCAGCAAATAAGTCCAGCGCGCCTGGATGCTATCGAGCACCTGCTCGGCCTGATGCACGCGGTCTTCCAGCATTTCGGCAGCCGGGATAGTCTCGCCTTCCGCATCGTCATTCTTGCCCAGCGGCAGATTGCCCTTGGCAAAGAACGCACGCAGCTCAACTAACAATTGCAATTTATTCCGGGCCGACAGCTCGATGTTGATGCGTTCGATGCCATCGGTATATTCGCCCATGCGGTTCAGCGGGATCACCACATCCTCGTTGATCTTGAACGCATTGGTATGCTTCGCAATGGCCGCCGTACGCGAGCGATCGAGCCAGAATTTCTTGCGCGCTTCAGGGCTGACCGCGACGAAACCTTCACCGACCCGATTGTTGGCAATGCGCACCACTTCCGAGGCCGCTTGCGCTACCGCGTTTTCATCGTTACCGACGATGTCGCCGAACAAGGCCATCTTCGGAAACAGGCCGCGCTTGGATTTGGTCGAATAACCGACCGCACGCAAATAGCGCTCGTCCAGATGCTCCAGACCGGCCAGCGTGGCGCCGCCCTTGCGGGTTTCGGCATCCATGAAATCCTTGATTTCGACGATCGATGGAATCGCGTCGCGCGGCTGACCGAAAAATTCCAGGCAGACAGTACGCGTAAATGTCGGCATCTTATGCAAAATCCAAACTGCCGAGGTGATCAAGCCATCGCAGCCTTCTTTTTGAACGCCCGGCAAACCCGACAGGAATTTATCGGTCACGTCCTTGCCGAGGCCTTCCTTGCGGAATTTACGGCCGGGAATGACCAGCGTTTCGGTCTTGAACGGGGCACCGGTTTGCACGCCTTTTTCAGCCGGATGGGTCCATTCCAGTTTGAAAGTCGCCTCCGGCGCATCATGAATTTTGCTGAGATTGTGATTGATCCGCGTGACATTGAGCCAATCGCCATTCGGGTCCACCATGCGCCAGCTGGCCAGATTGTCGAGCGCAGTGCCCCACAACACAGCCTTTTTACCGCCGGCATTCATCGCAATATTGCCGCCGATACAAGACGCTTCGGATGAAGTCGGATCGACTGCAAACACAAACCCGGCTTTGGCTGCCGTGTCGGTCACCCGTTTCGTCACGACGCCGGCGCCCGAGAAAATGGTTGCATACGGCGTATCGAGACCCGGCAACACCGTCATCTCGACTGCGCCCAGTTCTTCCAGTTTTTCGGTATTGATGACAGCCGACAGCGGCGTCAGTGGAATTGCGCCGCCGGTATAACCGGTGCCGCCGCCCCGTGGAATGATGGTCAGGCCCAATTCGATACACGCCTTGACGATGCCGGCCATTTCGTCTTCGCTGTCCGGGGTCAGCACGACAAACGGATATTCGATGCGCCAGTCGGTGGCGTCGGTGACGTGCGAGACGCGCGACAGGCCGTCGAACTTGATGTTGTCCTTGGCGGTATAGCGCCCCAGCACTTTGGTGGCGCGCTTGCGCAAATCGTAAGTCTGCTTGAACTCTTCGGCAAAATCGACAATCGCTTTTTGCGCCGCTTTCAGCAGTGCTTCGACGTTGGCGCTGCGGATCCGCGCAACTTGATCGTCGGCCTCGGCCAGATCGCTGGCGATGCGGCGCTTATCGACCTCGGACAAGCGATGATTCAATGCTTCGATCAACGCTGCGCGCCGTTTTGGATTGTCCAGCAGATCATCCTGCAGATAGGGATTGCGCCGCACGACCCAGATATCGCCCAAAACTTCGTACAGCATGCGTGCCGAGCGTCCGGTCTGGCGCTTGCCGCGCAACTCGTCCAGCAAATGCCATGCTTCCTGGCCCAAGAGCCGGATGACGATCTCGCGATCGGAAAACGAGGTGTAGTTATAAGGAATTTCGCGCAAGCGCGCAGACCCGTCGCCGTGCGGCGTATCGGAAAGCAATGCTTGAATTTTGGCGGGGGCGTTCATCGGTAAATAGTGAGTGATCTGCTAAACAGACATTCTATCTTATTGCGCCCATAGCTGAGGCATCCGGATAATTGCCGGGCAACAATCAATTACGGCAAGCTATGACTGACGGAAATATGGATTCTCTCTAAAACAGCCGCGCAGCACGGGTCAGCCGGGCTCCATTATAATGAGCAGCTCACTCCCCAGCCATCCCTATCCCTATCCGCCCGCCATTCGAATTCATGACTACAGACTATCTACAAAAAATATTAACCGCGCGCGTCTATGACGTCGCCGTAGAAACGCCGCTGCAATTGGCAACGCATCTGTCGCAACGGATGGAAAACCGGATTTATTTCAAACGCGAAGATATGCAAAGCGTGCGCAGCTTCAAACTGCGCGGCGCCTATAACAAAATGGCGCATCTGACGCCGGCCCAGTTAAAGCATGGCGTGATCTGCGCCTCGGCCGGCAATCACGCCCAGGGTGTGGCCTTGTCGGCAGCCAAACTCGGCTGCCGTGCAGTGATCGTGATGCCGACCACCACGCCGGACGTCAAAATCGAAGCGGTCAAGGCGCTCGGTGGTGAGGTCGTTCTGCATGGGGAGTCATATACCGATGCCTACACGCATGCGCTGACGCTGGAAAAGAAGCAAAAACTGACATTCGTGCATCCCTTCGACGATCCGTATGTCATCGCGGGCCAGGGCACCATCGGCATGGAAATCCTGCGCCAGCACTCGGGCCCGATTCATGCAATTTTTGTCGCTATCGGCGGCGGCGGCCTGATCGCCGGCGTCGCGGCCTATGTCAAGGCGGTGCGCCCTGATATCAAAATCATTGGCGTGCAAACCACCGATTCCGACGCCATGGCGCGCAGCCTGAAGGCCGGCCGGCGCGTCACCTTGCCCGACGTCGGTTTATTTTCCGACGGCACCGCCGTCAAACTGGTCGGCGAAGAAACCTTCCGTCTGGCCCAGAAATACGTCGATGACATCATTCTGGTCGACACCAATGCAGTCTGCACTGCGATCAAAGATGTCTTTCAGGACACCCGCAGCATTCTCGAACCGGCCGGCGCGCTGGCCATCGCCGGCGCCAAGGCTTATGTGGAACGCGCGCGCCTGAGCAAGAAACCGATCAAGAACCAAACCCTGGTCACGATTGCTTGCGGCGCCAACATGAACTTCGACCGTTTGCGCTTCGTGGCGGAAATGGCCGATATCGGCACCGCGCGCGAGTCGGTATTTGCCGTCACCATTCCGGAACAACGCGGCAGCTTCAGGCGCTTCTGCGAACTGGTCGGGCCGCGCAATGTGACCGAATTCAACTATCGCATCAGCGATCAGCAAGAGGCGCACATCTTTGTCGGCATCCAGAGCAGCGGCGACGACGAATCCGGCAAGATCGCCAAGTGTTTTGAAAAACACGGTTATCGCACGCTGGATCTGACCCATGACGAACTGGCCAAAGTACACATTCGCCATCTGGTCGGCGGCAAGAGCACGCTGGCCGGCAATGAATTGCTGTATCGCTTTGAATTCCCCGAGCGTCCCGGTGCGCTGATGCGCTTTTTGAACAGCATGGATCCGGACTGGAATATCAGCCTGTTCCACTACCGCGGCCAGGGCGGCGATGTCGGCCGCACTCTGGTCGGCCTGCAAGTGCCAAAAGGTGAAATGAAAGCGTTCCGTGCTTTCCTCGCCAATCTGGGATATCGCTTTTGGGATGAAAGCAAAAATCCCCTGTATAAATTATTCCTTGGTTGAAATAAGGTTGAAACAAGCAAGCATGAGCAATTCCGCCAACGCCTCGCCGCTGGGCAAACCCAGCGCATATTGCACGCAGTACGACCCGTCGCTGCTGTTTCCGATCGCCCGTCAGGGCAAGCGCGACGAACTCGGCTTAAGCGGCGCCCTGCCGTTTTTCGGCGTGGATATCTGGAACGCGTATGAAGTGTCATGGCTCAATCTGCGCGGCAAACCCGAGGTGGCGATTGCAACCGTCATTGTGCCGGCGGATTCGCCCAATATCATCGAATCGAAATCGTTCAAGCTTTATCTGAATTCGTTCAATCAAACCAAGCTGGCCGGCAGCGATGCATTGCTGCATCTGCTGCGCGCCGATTTGTCGGCCGGCTTTGGCGCAGCGGTGCAGATCACACTGATACCGGCACACGAATTCGCCACGCTCAAGATGGGCCAGATGGAAGGCTTGCTGCTAGACCGCCTGGACATCGAAGTCGATAGCTATCAGCCCAATCCTGCGCTGCTGTTTACCGAACCAGACACCGCAGCAGTCGAGGAAACGCTGGTGTCGCATTTACTCAAATCGAATTGCCTGGTGACCGGACAACCGGACTGGGCCAGCGTGCAGATTCAGTATGTCGGTGCGCCGATCAATCAAGAAGGTTTGCTGAAATATCTGATCGGCCTGCGCGAACATAATGAATTCCATGAGCAGTGCGTTGAACGCATCTTCATCGACATATTGCGCCGATGCAAACCCATCAAACTGGCGGTCTACGCGCGCTATACGCGCCGCGGCGGACTCGACATCAATCCGTGGCGCAGCAATTTTTCAACCGGAAAAATGCCGTCCAATCTGCGCCACGCCAGGCAATAAAGCGACTATTTCCCCGTACGAATCCCCCTTCCGCATTATTTAATTTCAGCAATAATTTTAAACGTCCATTCGAACGCCCCCCGAATGGGGGACGTCCATTTTTGCGTCAAAAATCCCCTGCAAACATGTAACAAATAATCGTTTTGTCGATCTTGTTACCAGTAGTCGAAATAAAATTTTGGAGGTTCAAAAACATCTCAACGAAATAAATAGTCATCATGCACGTTACCAAACAACTTCTTTCCGTCGCATTTGCCGGCGCCACCCTGCTGCACGCCTTTCCGGCTGCTGCAGCCGACGACAGCACTGGCCCATGGCAAGAAGCCAAAGACCGCATCAGCACCATCGCCAACGATGGCGCCGATTCTGTTTATCTGTCCGGCTGGGCGCATCATGGGCGCAACACATACTCGCTCCAACAACTCAATGAATTGAACGAAAAATCGTGGGGCGGCGGTTATGGACGCACCTACCGCAATGCTTCCGGCAACGATGAATCGCTATATTTCATGGCCATCAGCGATTCGCACAAAAAACCGCAATTAATGGGCGGCTATGCCTACGAATGGATCTACCCGATCGCCGATATCGGCCTGGAAGCAGGCGTCGGTTACACGGCGATGATGATGAGCCGGCAGGATTATTTCAGCGGCGTACCTTTTCCGATTGCGTTGCCGCTCGCATCGATCGGGACGCGCAGCACGAAATTGATGGCGTCTTATGTGCCGCGGTTGTCGCAGAACAAGGGCAACGGCGATGTCTTATTCATGTTTCTGCGCGTCGAATTCCGCTGATTTTTCGTCCGCATTTTTCCTCCAGGCAACAAAATATAGCGCATTCCAGCTGCGCAAATAAGCAGGCCTATACGCCGCACAGAGCAAGGTTACAGAAGCCGAAAACAAGCCTATAATCCGCAAAAGTTCACTTCTGTACCACGCCCGGCCTCATGACAAACCTTGCAAAAATTCTAGCGCTCGAAAACGTAGTCGTTGATCTGGAAGTCTCCAGTAAAAAACGTACTTTCGAACAAGCCGGCTTAATGTTTGAAAATAATTGCGGCATCGCCAGATCCACCGTGTCCGACAATCTGTTCGCACGGGAACGGCTGGGTTCGACCGGGCTGGGACACGGCGTCGCCGTGCCGCATGGCCGCATCAAGGGACTGAAAGCGCCGATCGCCGCCTTCATGCGCCTGGCGGAACCGATTCCATTCGAGTCGCCCGACGGCGAACCGGTCAAACTCCTGATTTTTCTGTTAATTCCCGACAACGTGACACAGCAGCATCTCGAAATCCTGTCCGAGATTGCAGAGCTGTTTTCCGACAGCGGCATGCGCGATACGCTGGCCAGCGATCCAGATGCGTTATCGGTCCATACCCGCATCACCAACTGGCTGCCCACGCTGGAAAAGACCGCCTGAAACAGCTTTCGAAAGTATTAATGCCCTCATATACCGCGCTCTCGATCCAGCAACTGTACGATGAAAATCGCGAATCGCTGCAACTCGGCTGGTTTGCGGGTTTTTCCGGCAGCGAACGGCTGATATCGGGCGATGCCGTTTCGGCAGCCGATCAGATCGGCCATTTAAATCTGATTCACCCCGGCCGGATTCAAGTCTACGGCCATCAGGAAACCGAATATTATCAACGGCTGTCGCCGGCAGCGCGCGCCCATCAAACCGCCGAACTGGTTGCCGGCGAACCGCCTGCCTTCATCATCGCCCAGGGTCTGGCGACGCCGCCGGACATCCTGGCGATCTGCGACGAAAAAAATATTCCACTGTTCTCAACGCCCTTGCCGGCCGCGCAAGTCATCGATTATCTACGCGTGTATTTATCGAAAAAACTGGCGCAGCAAATATCGATGCATGGCGTATTCATGGACGTGCTCGGCGTCGGCGTATTAATCACCGGCGAATCCGGCCTCGGCAAAAGCGAACTCGGCTTGGAATTGATCTCGCGCAGCCACGGCCTGGTCGCCGACGATGCCGTCGAATTCGCCCGCATCGCCCCCAACATGATTGAAGGCCGCTGCCCGCCGCTGCTGCAAAATCTGCTTGAAGTGCGCGGCCTCGGCCTGCTCGACATCAAAGCCATCTTCGGCGAAACCGCAGTGCGCCGCAAAATGCGCCTGAAACTGATCGTCCATCTGGTCCGGCGCAGCACGCTGGAAGAGAATTACGAGCGTCTGCCCATCGATGCGCAATTTGAAGATGTGCTGGGTCTGCCGATACGCAAAGTAGTCATTCCAGTGGCTGCCGGCCGCAACATCGCGGTGCTGCTGGAAGCCGCCGTGCGCAATACGATTCTGCAGTTGCGCGGGATCGATACCTTGCAGGAATTCATTGCCCGGCAACGCAAGGCAATGGACGAAGAATAAGCTGTCGGCATGCTGTATTATTTCAACCATGCGAATTATTCTCATCACCGGCATTTCGGGTTCAGGTAAATCGGTCGCTCTACGTGCCGTGGAAGACGCCGGTTATTTTTGCGTCGACAATCTGCCTCCTGCACTGCTGCGCGATCTGGTCGCCATCCGCACGCGGGAAGATGACGACAAGCTAGCCGTTGCCGTCGATGCGCGCAGCGCCGCTTCGCTCAATGAATTGCCGCGCGATATTCAGCGCCTGAAAGATCAAGGCCACGACGTCAAGGTTCTTTTCCTGACTGCAAAGACCGAATCGCTGGTCAATCGCTTCTCCGAAACCCGCCGCAGCCATCCCTTGTCGCATCGCCTGCTGCCGGATCAAAACCCGACCGATCGTCTGACGCTGGTCGAATGCATCCGCACCGAACGCGAGCTGATGAGCGCCATCGAAGCAATAGGGCAATTGATCGATACCTCCGATCTGCGCGCCAGCAACCTGCGCGCCTGGATCAATGAATTGATCGCCGTCGAGCGTGCACCACTGACATTGCTGTTCGAATCGTTTGGGTTCAAATTCGGCGTGCCGCTGGACGCCGATCTGGTATTCGATGTGCGCATGCTGCCGAATCCGCATTACGATCTGGCGCTGCGTCCGTTGACCGGTCGCGATCAGCCGGTCATCGATTTTCTGGCTGCGCTGCCTGAAGTGACCGATCTATTGAACGATATCCAGCATTTTGTAGAAAAATGGTTACCCGCGTTCAAGCGCGATAATCGCAGTTACCTGACAGTGGCCATCGGCTGCACCGGCGGCCAGCACCGCTCGGTTTATCTGGCTGAACATCTGGCCGCGCATTTCACCGCCAGCGAAACAGTCGTACTGCGCCATCGCGAATTAAGCGATTTGACGGCCCAGACGGCACACCATATATCAGAGTGAAAACAAATCCGAACGCAAGAACATCGCCAGCAGCAATTTTTTCACCGGCGCCGGCAACGGCGCATCGGCCAGTCTATGGATCGGATACCACACATAATCGTGCTGGCCGATGTTCGGCACACATTTCTCAAGCACCACCTGATACGGCGCAACCTGCAATTTGAAATGCGTGAATCCATGCGAAAATGCCTGCAGAGGCGCACAACTTTGCATTACGCCGAACGGTGCCACCACTCTAGCTATTTCGGCATCGCGCCGCTTCAAATCTTCTTCCGAATCGTTATCGGCCTCTGCCCCTAAAACACATTCCGGAAGCGACAACAGACCACCCCAAATCCCGCTATCGGGCCGCTGCTGCAACAAAATGCGATCGTTATCGGCCACCACCAGCATCGCAGTGCTGCGTTCCGGAACGGCTTTCTTCGGCTTGCGCACAGGGAGTTCATCGACCCGGCCAGTGGCATAAGCGATACAGCGCGCCGCCAACGGACAACGCTCGCATGCCGGTTTGCTGCGCGTGCAAAGCGTCGCGCCCAGATCCATCAATCCCTGCGTATAAGATTCCATATTCTGCAACGGCAGCAGATGCACGGCGCGACGCCACAATTGATCTTCGATCGGCTTGGCGCCCGGAAAGCCCTCAACGCCGAAAGTGCGCGCAAACACCCGCTTGACATTGCCGTCCAGGATGGCAGCCCGCTTGCCATAGGCGAATGCCGCAATCGCCGCCGCAGTCGAACGTCCGATGCCGGGCAAATCGGCCAGCAAATCCGGATCGTCGGGGAACACACCGCCGTATTGCGCCGCCACGCGTTGCGCGCAACGATGCAGATTGCGCGCACGCGAGTAATATCCCAGCCCGCTCCACAACGCCATGACCTCTTCGGATGCCGCCGATGCCAGTGAAGCCACGTCCGGGAAACGCGACAGGAAGCGTTGATAATAGGGAATGACTGCGCTGACTTGGGTCTGCTGCAACATAATTTCCGACAGCCAGATGCGATACGCATCCCGCGTGTTCTGCCACGGCAGCGCATGCCGTCCATGCTGTTTTTGCCAGGCAATGACGGCGGCGGAAAAAGACGCATCAGCGAATTCTTCAATCGGGATTTCCGATGGCCGGGAGCGCGCGGCCGGCGCCGCTTTTTCAGGCAATTGGGCGAGGCGCTTCATCGCTGACAACTCACACAATAAAAGGTCGAACGCTGGCCTTGCTTGATCTGGCGTATCGGCGTGCGGCAAATCCGGCAGGCTTCACCGCTCCTGTTATAAACGAAATAACTTTGCTGAAAATAGCCGGACTGGCCGTTGACGGCAATAAAATCGCGCAAACTGCTACCGCCCTGCTCGATCGCAGCGGCCAGCGTTTCGCGAATCGCCAGCACCAGTTTTTGATAGCGCGCCAGACTGATTCTATGCGCCGGCGTTTTGGGATTGATACCGGCTTTGAACAGACTTTCGGACGCATAAATATTACCCACGCCCACCACAATATCGCCGGCCAGCAACACCTGCTTGATCGCTGCGCGGCGGTTGCGCGTGAGCTTATGCAGCAAAGCCGCGTTGAACACCGCTTCCAGCGGCTCCAGACCGAGGCCACGCAGCAGAAGATGCTCTTCCACATGCCCGTCGGCCGCATCGTGCCAAAGTACTGCGCCGAAGCGGCGCGGATCGGTCATGCGCATCAGGCAATTCCCCACCACCAGATCGAAATGGTCATGCAGCTTCGGCGCAATATCCAGCGGCAGAATCCTTAAATGCCCGGACATGCCCAAATGCACGATCAAGGTCCCATGTTCAAACCCGATTAACAAATATTTACCCCGGCGCCCGGCCTGCGTAATCCGCCGTCCGGTCAGGCGTTGCGCCAGATCGGACGGAAAAGGCCAGCGCAAACCGCTGCGGCGCATGACCACACCGGTCACGAGCTGCCCTTCCAGGTGCGGCGCAACACCACGGCGGGTTACTTCTACTTCAGGTAATTCTGGCATCGGCGGCTAAGGAGAATAGAAGAAATTGAGCCGCCTATGATAAAGCAAGCGGTCCGTTTGCATTCACTTACATCCTGATGGATGCCTCCCGCACCACACTATCTCTGTTCGGCGTAAAATCGGGAATCGCCGACTTTCTGGATCTTCCCTTGAAAAAACTTTTAGCCATCGTCACGCTCATTTCGTTGCTATCGGCCTGCGCCGCCCAGAAGCAACCGGCAGATGCACAATCGACAGCAAAAACCGATACTGAAGCGACTACGGATTCAACTGCATCCGACCTGACCGACGACCTGACGGTGGATAAGCCCGATCCAACACTACCGCAAGTGAAGCTCAGCAGAGAGCTCATGTATGAAATCCTCAGCGCCGAAATCGCCTTCCAGCGCGGCCAATGGGAGTCGGCCTACGTGACACTGATCGCCGCCGCGCAGCAAAGCCGCGATCCACGTCTGGCAAAGCGCGCTGCCGAATTTGCAGTTTCCGCCAGAAGCCCGGTGGACGCATTGAATGCGGTTCGTCTCTGGATGCAGTTCGCGCCGCAATCGGATGAAGCACTGCAAAATTACCTCGGTCTGGTGATCGTGACGAACAACCTGGCGGAGGCCGAACCGATCCTGGTGCAACGATTGCAAACAGCGCCCCCAAAAATCCGCGGCACATTGATGCTGCAGATGCAGCGCTTGGTCAGCCGCGCTAAAGATAAGGCAGCCGCATTTGCCATGGTGGAAAGAATCACGGCGCCTTACAGCGATACCCTCGAGGCGCATCTGGCGCTGGCGCAGGCCGCTGCATCGAACAGCGATTTACCGCGTGCGCGGCAGGAAGCCGATACCGCCCTCAAGATCAAACCGGACTCCTCGCTGGCTATCCTGACCCAAGCCCAAGTTACGGAAGATCAGACCCAGGCAATGGCGTTGATTGAAGAATTTCTGCGTAAATATCCGAAAGCGCGCGATGTCCGCATTGCCTATGCGCGCAGCCTGGTTGAAAAGCAGCAATACGACGACGCCCGCAAACAGTTCGAACTCCTGCTCAAGGAACAACCGGATAATCTGAGCACACAGCTTGCATTAGGCTTGCTGAACGCGCAGACCAATCATCCGAAAGAAGCTGAAAAGTATCTTAGCGCATATGTCGCAACACTATCCGCGCAAGAAAACCAGATTCTCGATCCGACCCAAGCGTTGCTGATACTCTCGCAGCTTGCAGAAGAACGCAACGACATCCCGGCCGCGCTCAAGTGGCTGGATCAGATCGAACCCGGCGATGCCTATCTGAGCGCGCAAATCCGTCGTGCCGAGCTAACCGCAAAAGGCGGTGATATCAACGCTGCGCGTGCAATCCTGACGCAAACCGAGGCCAGTGGCGAATCCGATCAAAGCCGTCTGATCCTGGCCGAAGCGCAAATCCTGCGCGATGCCAACCAGTTCCAGCCATCGCTGAATGTACTGGACGCCGGATTGAAGCGTTTCCCAAACAATGTCGACCTTCTGTACGACTATGCAATGGCAGCCGACAAACTCAACGACTGGGCCTCAATGGAAAGCAGCTTGCGCAAAATCATGCATCTGGCGCCATCCAACCAGCAGGCATACAACGCGCTCGGTTATTCGCTGGCGGACCGCAATATCCGATTGCCGGAAGCTTATGAACTGATTACCAAAGCATTGCAACTGGCGCCTGAAGACCCATTCATCACCGACAGTCTGGGCTGGGTGCAATTCCGCATGGGTAATCTGGCGGATGCCGAAACCACGCTGGCCCACGCTTATGCCTTACGCGCAGATGCCGAAATCGGGATGCATTTGGGCGAAGTGCTGTGGACCGAAGGCAAGCGCGATGCAGCACTTGCAGTGTGGCGCACGGCGCGCAAACAAGACCCGGGCAACGAAGCACTGAAAAGCACGCTGACGCGGCTTAAGATCAAGCTATGAATGTGATCTATGGGTGTGCTCCATGAGTATGCGTATAAGTTCGCGTATAAGTTCGCGCATAAGTTCGCACCTGGGCAGCCGCCTATGGCGTGCCGCGGCTTTCAGCCTGGCGCTAGCCAGCGCCGGATGCGCGAATATGACACCGGGGCCGGCCGCCGATACCGGCGTCAATGCAGCGAGCGCACGGGTATACCGTCAAGACGTTACCCTCGAAGGGCGCTTGTCGTTACATTATCAGCAAAATAATCAGAATCAATCGGTCTATGGCAGCTTCGTATGGCAGCAAACGCATGAGCAAATCCACTTGCAACTCCTGTCGCCGCTGGGCCAGACCATCGCAATGATCAATATCAAACCCGGCCTCGCGACCCTGACCCAATCCGGCAAGCCGCCCCGCAGCGCCGACGATGCCAATCAGTTGACCGAACAGACACTGGGCTGGCCGCTGCCGATTGCCGGGCTGCGTGACTGGCTGCAAGGTTTCGCAAGCGATGCCCAAGGCAAGCCGTTCATTGCTCAGGCGCGTAGTGACGATGCCGGCAATACCGTCATCACGCGCGACGGCTGGCGCATCCAGTATGTCAACTGGCAAACCATAGCCGGTGACAGCATGCCGAAACGTATCGATCTGGAGCGTTATACGGATCAAGCCGGTGAAGTCGCGATTCGGATCGTGATCGACAAAGCATCGGCATCCTAAGCGGCCGCCCTGCCGCCTCCATTCCAATGTCCGCTACCCTGCTCAACTGCGCCGCACCCGCCAAACTGAATCTGTTTCTGCATGTCATCGGACGCCGCGCCGACGGTTACCATCTGCTGCAAACGCTATTCCAGTTAATCGACCGCGGCGATACGCTGCATTTCCTTACCCGCGACGACGGCGTCATCCGCCGCACCACTGCGATGCCGGGCGTACCGGAACAGTCGGACCTGATCGTGCGGGCCGCGCACCTGCTGCAGGCAGCCGCAGGCGATACCAGGAAAACACAGCTCGGAGCCGACATTGCGATCGACAAAATCCTGCCGATGGGCGGCGGCGTCGGCGGCGGCTCATCGGATGCCGCAACCACCTTGATCGTCCTCAATCATCTGTGGCAGACCGGCTTTTCCCGCGCCGAACTGATGACGATGGGCGCCCAACTTGGCGCAGACGTTCCTTTTTTTATTTTTGGGCAAAATGCCTTTGCCGAAGGCATCGGCGAGCAACTTCAGGCGATAAATACCCCGGATTGCTGGTTTCTGGTAATCGAACCTGGGGTTTCCGTGCCGACAGCGGTAATATTTTCATCTTCGCAATTGACACGTGATACGAAACCCTGCAAAATAACGGACTTTTCCAAGGCATACAAATGTTGCGGAAATGGTAGTGAGAAAGGTACACCGAAAGGTGTCCAAAAAGGTATCAAGCAGGCCGGTTTTAAAAACGACCTGGAAGCAGTGGCTGCTGCGCATTATCCAGCAGTCGCAGATGCCGTAAAGTGGTTGCAGCAATTTGGCGATGCAAGAATGACGGGATCAGGCGCTTGCGTGTTTTGCAGTTTCGAACACGAATCACAAGCCCGCGAGGTACTGAAGCAAGTACCGGCGCACTGGAAAGCCTGGACCGCCAAAGCGATGCAACGGCATCCACTGGCCGCACTGCTGGGCTGAAGTACATATTTCGTTGCAGGTATATCAATACGGTCGAGGCGGTCTATAACGCCGGGCACGATATAACGGCAACACAAGGTTGTGTAGGGGAATCGCCAAGCTGGTTAAGGCACTGGATTTTGATTCCAGCATGCGAAGGTTCGAATCCTTCTTCCCCTGCCATTAAATTGGAACCCGGGATCTGTTCATATCCCTGGTTCGCGCAAATAAATCAAGCCGCCAACGCAAGACTGCACCAGTCACGCATTGCCGGCTTTTCGACTTTCTA
This sequence comes from Herbaspirillum sp., assembly GCA_028291765.1. GTDB lineage: Bacteria > Pseudomonadota > Gammaproteobacteria > Burkholderiales > Burkholderiaceae_D > Herbaspirillum. The sequence continues at coordinate 23,400 of JAQGNR010000211.1, read as the reverse complement.
ACGATTGCATTCAGGGAACTCCATGGCACTCGAAAACCTGATGGTTTTTACCGGTAACGCTAACCCGGCATTGGCGATCGAAGTTGCAAAAAAACTGGGTATTCCACTCGGCAAGGCGAATGTCTCGAAGTTTTCCGACGGTGAAGTCATGGTCGAAATCAACGAAAACGTGCGCGGCAAGGATGTTTTCGTTTTGCAATCGACCTGTGTGCCGACCAACGATAACCTGATGGAAATCATGTTGATGGTCGATGCGCTGAAACGGGCATCGGCCGGCCGCATCACCGCCGCAATCCCGTATTTCGGCTATGCACGCCAGGATCGTCGTCCGCGTTCGGCGCGGGTTGCGATTTCGGCCAAAGTGGTCGCCAATATGTTGCAGGAAGCCGGTGTCGAACGCGTACTGATCATGGATCTGCATGCGGATCAGATTCAGGGCTTTTTCGATATTCCGGTCGATAATATTTATGCGTCGCCGATTTTGTTGAGCGATCTGGTCAGTAAAGCTTACGACGATCTGCTGGTGGTTTCGCCTGACGTCGGCGGTGTGGTCCGAGCACGGGCGCTGGCCAAACGCCTGAACTGCGACCTCGCCATCATCGATAAACGCCGTCCGAAAGCCAATGTTTCGGAAGTCATGAACATCATCGGTGAAGTCGAAGGCCGCAACTGCGTGATCATGGATGACATGGTCGACACAGCCGGTACCTTGACCAAGGCGGCAGAAGTATTGAAGGAGCGCGGCGCCAAGAAAGTGGTTGCGTACTGTACGCATCCGGTGCTGTCCGGTCCGGCGATTCAGCGCATTATCGATTCGCCGCTCGATGAGCTGGTCGTCACCGATACGATTCCGCTGTCCGAACTGGCTAGCGCCTGCAGCAAAATCCGCGTGTTGTCTTGTGCGGAATTGCTGGCTGAGACATTTAGACGTATCAGCAAGGGCGATTCGGTGATGTCCTTGTTCGTTGAATAATTTTTTAAAATAAGTTTTCTCCCATCATCGACTTAAATTGATGATGGGATTCTTGAATCCCCTGGTCGCGGGGGATTTTTAACGCGGGGTCATCAGCCTCGCACCATTGGAGCAACAAATGAAAGTTATCGCATTCGTACGCAAAGAGCAGGGGACTGGAGCGAGCCGCCGCCTGCGCAATGCCGGACAAACACCCGGCATCATCTACGGCGGCACCAGCGCGCCCGTCAGCATCTCGCTGGACCACAATGCCCTGTATCACGCATTGAAAAAAGAAACCTTCCACTCCTCGATTCTCGATCTGGAAATCGACGGCAAGGTTGAACAGGTTCTATTGCGCGACTTCCAAGTCCACGCATACAAGCAACTGGTCCTGCATGCTGATTTTCAGCGCGTGGATGCATCGCAAAAAATCCACGTAAAAGTGCCTTTGCACTTCATCAACGCGGAAATTTCGCCTGCCGTCAAACTGGCTTCCGGCATCATCAGCCACGTTATGGCCGATCTGGATATCACTTGCTTGCCTAAAGACTTGCCTGAGTTCGTCGAAGTCGATCTGGGTGCACTGGAAGTCGGCAATTCGATCCATCTGGCCGACATCAAACTGCCGAATGGCGTAACTGCTGTGATTCACGGCGGCGAAGACAATCCAACCATCGCTACCGCATCGATTCCAGCCGGTAAAGTGGAAGCCGAAGCCACTGCAGAAGCAGCAGCACCAGCAGCAGGCGCCGCTCCTGCGGCACCTGCCGATAAGAAGTAATTCCGCTCCGGATATTTTCCGGATCACTGCCTATCGTGCCAATGCCGTTCAGCGCTATGCTGAACGGCATTTTCTTTGCGCAAGCGCTTTTTACGCGTTGCTTCGTTAAAAATAGCGCCCTCCATCCCGCCCGACGTAGCTTCAATCAAGCACACGTTATTCGGCGAACTATTTTATTTTCAGAATCACCGTCCGATGTATTCGGATTCGGCTCATTTCTTTCTCTCCCCTATTTCGATTTAATGGACGCCATGTCGCGCCAGTTCCAGCTAGGACCGGAATGGCGCCGCATATCGATAATCATCAGGGAGAAATTTTGGAAAAAGTAGCATTTAAATATTGTATTTCGGGCTTGGTTCTTTGCGCGGCCGCCGTATCCGCTTCCGCATTCGCCGCAGCACCGGCGAATGATGGTTGGTATCTCGGTACTTCCGTTGGGCGTTCAAAAGTAAAAATCAACCGCGATGGTCTTTACGAAGATTTCAAAGGAAACAAAACAGGCACGGGCTTCAAACTTTATGGCGGATATCAATTCAATCAATATTTTGCACTCGAAGGGCAATATATCAAGCTCGCCACAGCTAAATACCAGTCCAGCGGTCCCTCCACTCCATGGCACGGCAACTTGAAGATACGCGGACTGGCAATCGACGCGGTCGGAATTCTCCCGCTAGGCGATTCGTTTTCCCTGCTGGGCAAGCTCGGGATGGTGCAAATGCAAGCAGATGCCAACTTCCAAACCAATTCCGGCAGTTCGTATTCGGGAAAAACCACGAAAACCACGCCGCTCATTGGCGTCGGCGCTGAATATAAACTGACACCCGCACTTGCATTGCGCGCTGAATACGAGTATTTCGGTTCACTCACACCAAGCTTTGACCCAGCAGCCAAGATATCAACAGACATGATGTCCATCGGCTTGCGCTATACGTTCTGATAAGATTATTCACCCTACTGAACCGAATCAAACATTGACCGGTTCAGCAAACATCCCTGCTCTGGCGGGGATATCCAAAGCCCGCGTTTTTACCCCAGCCAGCCGCCATACAAACGCTTCGCAGCCGCGTCGGGTTTAGCCGCAATTTCAAACCGCCATTTCGGCGCAGCATCCGCCTTCAGCTTCACAGAAAACGCCATCAATTCATCGCGCCGGAACACATGCAGCGCCACCGTATCGCCAATACGATACCGCCCCAGCAAACCATCCGGCCCGGTCGCCGGCACGCGCAAACCGTCGAGCGCCACCAGTTTATCGCCGGCAGACAAACCCGCCTTATGCGCCGCCCCGCCTTCGTAAACACTGGCGATCCTGCTATCGCCGCCCTCTGTCGCCAAACGCACACCGATATCCGGCTTGGCCGACGCTTCCGGCGCAATCAGCGCAATCCCGAACGGCGCCAGCAACGCCTTCAGCGGCACATCATCGGTGCCGTATATATAACGCTTGAAAAATAGCGCGAGACGCACCCCGCTAAGCTCTTCGAACAGCGCCAGCACGTCGGCCTCTTCCAGCCCGCGGCCACCGCCGGCGCTAAAAAAATTACGCCCGTAACGCTGCCACAACGCGCGCATCACATCATCCAGCGATTTCTTACCGGCCGTCCCGGCGCGAATCGTCAAATCCAGCCCCAGCGCAACCAGCGATCCCTTGGTGTAATAGCTGACAATCGCGTTCGGCGCATTCTCATCCTGCCGATAATATTTAACCCAGGCATCGAAGCTCGATTCAGCCACGCTCTGCTTGCTACGGCCGCTGCCGCGCATCACGCCATTGGTCGTCTTGGCCAGCAATTTCAGATACGCCTCGATATTGATCAGCCCGCTGCGCACCAGCATCAGATCATCGTAATAACTGGTAAAGCCCTCAAACAGCCACAGCAGCGAGGTGTAATTTTCAGCCTGCAAATCGTAAGGCGCGAACACCGCAGGCTTGATGCGTTTGACATTCCAGGTATGAAAATATTCATGGCTGCATAAGCCCAGATAAGTCCGATAACCATCACTCTGTTCCGGCTTGCCCTTAACCGGCAAGTCGCTGCGCGTACAAAGCAGTGCGGTCGATGCACGATGTTCCAGACCGCCGTAACCATCGCCGACCACCAGCGTCATGAAGACATAACGCTGCATCGGTGCACGTTTCGTTTTCGGCTCGAACAAGGCAATCTGCGCTTCGCATATCGGCTTCAAATCGTCAGCCAGCCGGCGCAGATCCAGATTCGGCACTTGCCCAGTGATGACAATATCGTGCGGCACGCCATGCGCCTCAAAAGTCGTCAACGCAAAGTTACCCAACTCCACCGGATGATCGATCAACTCATCATAATCGCCGGCCACATAGGTGCCGAAACCATAACGCTTGGCCTTCAATTCCGGCAACGCAGTAGCAACCCGCCACGACTTGTACGCATCGCCCTGCGGTCGCTGGATATCGACAATATGCGCAGATTGCTCCTGCCCCAACACGCGCAAAAATACGCTAGTGCCGTTAAAGAATGCATGGGTCTGATCCAGATGCGCAGCGCGCACCGATAAATCCCAGGCATAGACCTCATAGGTCAGCGTCAACGGTCCATCGCAACGGGCCGCCTGCCAGCTATGTTTATCGCATTTCTTGAGAGGGATTTTTTGGACGCCCGCAGCGCTCGCCGAACGCGCTTCGATCCGTACAATATGGCGGGCAAATTCGCGCACCATATAACTACCGGGAATCCAGGCCGGCAAGGCAAATACCTGGCCATCGGCTGCCGGCACATCGACCGTCAACGTCACGGTAAACAAATGTGCGGCAGGATCGTGCGCAATGATGCTGTAATGAATGGCAGCCGATGCAGCGGACGTAGACGTAGACGTTGCAGCGGACAAAGAAGAAGACTTGGGCATCATGCAAACCTGACGGTTAGTGGCAAATGCCCGTATTTTAACGCGGGAGAACGGAAGACCCCATCAGGTATTCATCCACCGCACGCGCGCACTGACGGCCTTCGCGGATCGCCCAGACCACCAGCGACTGGCCGCGCCGCATATCGCCTGCCGCAAACACCTTATCGGCATTGGTTTTGTAGCAACCCTCACCATCGGTAGTTGCCTTGGCATTGCCGCGCGCATCCTTGTCCACGCCGAATGCTTCCAGCACCTGCGCTACCGGCGAGACGAAACCCATCGCCAGCAAGACCAGATCGGCCTTCATTTCAAATTCCGAATCCGGCACTTCCTGCATCTTGCCGTCTTTCCATTCGACGCGCACCGCGATCAACTTCTCGACCTTGCCGCCCTTGCCTTCCAGACGCTTGGTGGCCACGGCCCAATCGCGCTCGCAACCTTCTTTATGCGAAGAAGAAGTACGCAGCTTGGTCGGCCAGTACGGCCATACCATTGGCTTGTTTTCGGCTTCCGGCGGTTGCGGCATCAATTCAAACTGTGCAACCGAAGTAGCACCGTGACGATTCGACGTGCCCACGCAGTCGGAACCGGTATCGCCGCCGCCGATCACCACCACATGCTTATCGGTGGCCAGCAATTGGCCCTTGATTTTGTCGCCGGCATTGACTTTGTTCTGCTGCGGCAGGAAGTCCATCGCAAAATGCACGCCCTTTAATTCGCGGCCCGGCACCGGCAGATCGCGCGGCTGTTCCGCACCGCCGGCGATGATCACGGCATCGAAATCTTTTTGCAATTGTTCCGGCGCAATGGTTTCCTTGGCCCAGTTATTCACATTCGCCGGGAAATCCTTGCCGACCAGCACGCTGGTGCGGAAAATCACGCCTTCCGCTTCCATCTGCTCGACGCGACGATCGATATGCGATTTCTCCATCTTGAAATCGGGAATACCGTAGCGCAGCAAACCGCCGACGCGATCGCTCTTCTCGAACACGGTCACGCTATGCCCGACGCGCGCCAGTTGCTGCGCTGCGGCCATGCCGGCCGGCCCGGAACCGACGACAGCCACCCTCTTGCCAGTTTTCACAATAGACGGTTGCGGTGTTACCCAACCGTTTTCCCAGCCTTTATCGATGATGAAATGCTCGATCGACTTGATGCCGACCGGGTCGTCATTGATGCCGAGCGTGCACGCCGCTTCACAAGGCGCAGGACAGATGCGGCCGGTGAATTCGGGAAAATTATTGGTCGAGTGCAAGGTATCGAGCGCCTCGCGATACGTGCCGCGATACACCATATCGTTCCAATCCGGAATGATATTGTTGACCGGACAGCCGTTGTTGCAGAATGGAATACCGCAATCCATGCAACGCGCGCCCTGCAGCTTGGCATCGCCATCACTGAGATGCATCACAAATTCCTTGTGATGCTTGGTACGCGTCTGCGGTGCTTCGCTGCCTTCTTTGAGCAGCGCATATTCCATAAAGCCTGTTACTTTACCCATTCTCGACTCACATTCTTGGCTGCAGGGTGCATTGCGGCAGCGGTGCCGCCGCAATGACGTTGCAATGACGTTTCAATTAATTTAATTGATCCCGGCAGGATCAAGCCGGAACCTTCTCGGTTGCCGTCAATACTTTGGCAGCATGCAATTCACCGAGTGCGCGTTTGTATTCGCTAGGGAAAACCTTAACGAACTGGCCGCGTGCCTGGGCCCAGTTATCCAGCAAAAAGCGGGCGCGCGTGCTGCCGGTGTATTTGAAATGGCGCTCGATCAGGCCGCGCAAAATCAGTTCATCGGTTTGTATTTCGCCACCGCGCATCAGGCTATGCCAGATCGCCTTATCCAATTGCTCACGCTGTTGGCCATCGGCCAGTACTTTTTCCAGAGCGACCATGCTTAGATTGCAACGGCTGGCGAAATCGCCGGCCGGATCGTAAACATAAGCCAGTCCGCCCGACATCCCGGCAGCGAAGTTACGCCCGGTCTCACCCAACACCACCACGGTGCCGCCGGTCATGTATTCGCAACCGTGATCGCCGGTGCCTTCCACCACGGCCACCGCGCCGGAATTACGCACCGCGAAACGCTCGCCGGCCACGCCGTTGAAGAATGCTTCACCGGCAATCGCGCCGTACAGCACGGTATTACCCGCAATAATGTTGTCGAATGCGCGGCCGCGGAACTCGGTGTTGGGCCGCACGATAATGCGCCCGCCGGACAAACCCTTGCCGACATAATCGTTACCTTCGCCGACCAGATCCAAGGTAATCCCGTGCGCCAGGAACGCGCCGGCCGACTGGCCTGCGGTACCTTGCAACTGAATATGAATGGTGTCGTCGGGCAAACCTTCATGGCCGTACTTCTTGGCCACTTCGCCCGACAGCATCGCACCAACCGTGCGGTTCACATTCTTGATGGTCGAGATAAACGAGACCTTCTCGCCATGATCGAGCGCTGCCCGGGCCTGCGCGATCAATTTGTGGTCCAGCGCCTTATCCAGGCCGTGATCCTGAAATTCGACCTGATAGCAAGCATCGCCATTCTTTGTCAGCGGTTGATAGAAAATCTTGCTGAAATCCAGACCTTGCGCCTTCCAGTGCCCGACCGCTTTTTGCTTGTCGAGCAGATCGGAACGGCCGATCAAATCGTTGAAATTGCGGATGCCCAGCTGCGCCATGATCTGCCGCACTTCTTCGGCAATAAAGAAGAAGAAGTTAACCACGTGTTCCGGCTTGCCGGAAAACTTGGCGCGCAGTACGGGATCCTGCGTGGCGACACCGACAGGGCAAGTATTCAGATGGCATTTGCGCATCATGATGCACCCTTCGACCACCAACGGCGCGGTCGCAAAACCGAACTCGTCGGCGCCCAGCAAGGCGCCGATCACGACATCGCGCCCGGTTTTCATCTGACCGTCGGCCTGGACCCGGATGCGGCTACGCAATCCATTGAGCACCAATGTCTGCTGCGTCTCGGCCAAGCCGAGTTCCCAAGGCGTGCCCGCATGCTTGATCGACGACAGCGGCGAGGCGCCGGTGCCGCCGTCATGACCGGCGATCACCACGTGATCCGACTTGGCTTTCGCCACACCGGCGGCCACCGTGCCCACGCCCACTTCGGACACCAGCTTGACTGAAATCGATGCGCTCGGATTGACGTTCTTCAAATCGTGAATCAGCTGCGCCAGATCTTCGATCGAATAAATATCATGGTGCGGCGGCGGTGAAATCAACCCCACGCCCGGTACCGAAAAACGCAAACGCGCAATATATTCGGATACCTTATGGCCCGGCAACTGACCGCCTTCGCCAGGCTTGGCGCCCTGCGCCATCTTGATCTGGATTTGATCGGCCGAACTCAGATATTCGGCGGTCACGCCGAAACGGCCGGATGCCACCTGCTTGATTTTGGAGCGCAGCGAATCGCCTTCCATCAACGGCACATCGACTTCAATCTGTTCGCGGCCGATGACCGAAGCCAGCGTCGCGCCCTGCTTGATCGGAATGCCCTTGAGTTCCTGGCGATAACGATGGACGTCTTCACCGCCTTCGCCGGTATTGGACTTGCCGCCGATACGGTTCATGGCCACGGCCAGCGTGGCGTGCGCTTCGGTTGAAATCGAACCCAGCGACATCGCACCTGTAGCGAAACGCTTGACGATCTCCTTGGCGCTTTCGACTTCATCCAGCGCGATCGCTTTGGAAGGATCGATCTTGAATTCGAACAGACCGCGCAAAGTCATATGATTCTTGGACTGATCGTTGATCAGCTGCGCATATTCCTTATAGGTATTGAAATTGTTGGCGCGCGTTGCATGCTGCAGCTTGGCGATCGAATCCGGCGTCCACATATGTTCTTCGCCACGGATGCGGAATGCATATTCGCCGCCTGCGTCGAGCGCATTCGACAACACCGGATCGTTACCGAACGCCGCCGCGTGCAAACGCAGCGCTTCTTCGGCAACTTCAAATACGCCGATGCCTTCGACATTGGACGCGGTGCCTTTGAAATATTTTTCGACCAGTGCCGTATTAAGGCCGATCGCTTCAAAAATCTGTGCGCCGCAATACGACATATAAGTCGAAATACCCATCTTCGACATGACCTTCATCAAGCCCTTGCCGATGGCTTTCTGGAAGTTGTAAATCGCTTTCTCGGCCGACAAATCGCCCGGCAGATCCTTGGCCATTTCGCTCAAGGTATCCATCGCCAGATACGGATGAATCGCTTCCGCGCCGAAGCCGGCCAGCAAGGCAAAATGATGCGTTTCGCGTGCCGAGCCGGTTTCAACCACCAGCCCGGTCGAAGTGCGCAACCCCTTGCTCACCAGATGCTGGTGAATCGCCGAGCTGGCCAGCAAGGCCGGAATCGCCACCTGGCCTTCATCCATTTTCCGATCCGAAACGATCAGGATATTGTGGCCGGATTTGACCGCATCGACGGCCTTCGCGCACAGCGACGCCAGGCGTGCTTCGATGCCTTCCTTGCCCCAGGCCACCGGATAGCAGATGTTGAGTTCATAGGACTTGAATTTGCCGCCGGTGTGCGCGCTGATATTGCGCAGCTTGGCAATGTCGGCGTAATTCAAGATCGGCTGGCTGACTTCCAGCCGCATCGGCGGATTGATGTTGTTGGTATCGAGCAGATTCGGCTTGGGGCCGATGAACGACACCAGCGACATCACCATCGCTTCGCGGATCGGATCGATCGGCGGATTGGTCACTTGCGCGAACAATTGCTTGAAGTAGTGATACAGCGTCTTATTCTTGCTCGACATCACGGCCAGCGGCGAATCGTTGCCCATCGAGCCGATCGCTTCTTCCGCGGTAGCCGCCATCGGCGACATCAGGAACTTGATATCTTCCTGGGTATAGCCGAAGACTTGCTGCCGATCCAGCAGCGGCAGCACCGACGCGGTTTCTGCCGGTTCCGCCTTGAGCGCGTCCAGCCGCACCCGCACCGAGGCGATCCATTGCTTGTACGGTTTGGCGTTGGCGTAGGTGTCTTTCAATTCCTTGTCGTCGATGATGCGGCCGGCATCCAGATCGATCAGGAACATCTTGCCTGGTTGCAGGCGCCACTTCTGGATGATCTTCGATTCGGGAATCGGCAACACGCCGGATTCGGACGCCATCACCACCAGATCGTCGTCGGTCACGATGTAGCGCGCCGGACGCAAACCATTGCGGTCCAGCGTGCCGCCGATATGGCGGCCATCGGTAAAGGCCATCGCGGCCGGGCCGTCCCACGGCTCCATCATCGCGGCATGATATTCGTAGAAGGCACGACGATTGTCGTCCATCGTTGTATGGTTTTCCCAAGCTTCCGGGATCATCATCATCATGGCTTGCGCCAGCGGATAGCCCGCCATCAGCAGCAGTTCCAGCGCGTTGTCGAAGCAGGCCGTATCGGACTGACCTTCGTAAATCAGCGGGAACAGTTTTTTCAGATCGTCGCCCAGCCCCGCCGATTGCATCACGCCTTCGCGCGCGCGCATCCAGTTGAAATTGCCTTTGACGGTGTTGATTTCGCCGTTATGCGCAATCAGGCGATAAGGGTGGGCCAGCGGCCATTCAGGGAAGGTATTGGTGGAGAAACGCTGATGCACCAGCGCCAGCGCAGAGGTGCAGCGTGGGTCTTGCAGATCGCGGTAATACACGCCGACCTGATCGGCCAGCAGCAGGCCTTTATAAACAATCGTGCGCGCCGACATCGACGGCACGAAAAATTCCTTGCCGTGAAGCAGATTCAGGGCCTGGATCGCGTGGCCGGAGGATTTGCGGATCACATACAGTTTGCGCTCCAGCGCATCGGTGACCATGATATCCGGGCCGCGGCCGATGAAAATCTGACGGATGACCGGCTCTTTTTCACGCACGGTCGGCGACATCGGCATTTCGGTATCGACCGGCACATCGCGCCAGCCCAACACGACCTGGCCTTCAGCCAGCACCGCGCGTTCGATTTCCTGTTCGCAGGCGATGCGGGACGCGTTTTCCTTGGGCAGGAACACCATACCGACGCCGAATTCGCCAGGCGGCGGCAAGACCACATCCTGCTTCGCCATTTCTTCGCGGTAATACTGATCGGGAATCTGGATCAGGATACCGGCGCCGTCGCCCATCAGCTTATCGGCGCCGACTGCGCCCCGATGGTCCAGATTCTTTAATATGAGCAAACCTTGCTCAACGATGGAATGACTCTTTGTACCCTTGATATGGGCGACAAAACCGACGCCACAGGCGTCATGTTCGTTTGCCGGGTCGTACAAACCTTGCGCTTGCATAACGGTACTCCACCACATTGACAATAAGGATAAGAAGAATAGTGCACTGCAACCGAATATTCAATAAGAATAAAAAGGGTCGGAGTGCAATTTTAAAGCCGTAAATTTTTAAATTGTTTTATTTAGGGACAGAGTTGCTTGGCCGGCCCCGCTTTACCGGCTGTACACGCCGCCCGCCCCGTTTTTCCAGGGCCGCCTTGAATGAGGGCGATCCCAAGGCCCACCCTTTCGGAACCGCCTGTTCCAGTTCTGCGATTTGTTGCGCGGTCAGCGCTTGTTCGGCCAAGCTCCGGTAAGCCGCCTCACGTTCGAAGGGCGTATTGCCGAGCGCCCAATACAGAGCATGCTCGGTAATCAAACCATCCGGATGCACGCCAATATGATGCATATAACTGCTCCACGGATAATCGGCTGCCTGCCCTGCCAGCCCGGCCCGCACCGGATACAGCTCGATGAAACGGCTGCTCAGCATCAGATATTGCGCGGCCTCGATCACACTGGCCCGATAACGCCCTTGCCATAGGGTGCCGCTGCGCTGGTACTTGCGGTTGAAATACGGCACGTAATGCCTGCCTACCCACTGCATCATCCGTGCCAGGCCGGTTTCATCGATGGGCGTGACCAGCAATTGCACTTGGTCCGGCATCAGCGCATAAGCATGAATGGCGACCTGAAAGCGCTTGGCGGCATCGCGCAGACAATGCAGAAAAAACAAATAATCCTCGGCCGCGCGGAATGCCGACTGCCCCTCATGACCACGCTGGATAACGTGATGCACCTGATTCGGTACGATGAGGCGAGGCAGACGAGCCATAGGAATAATGAAGAATGAAGAATAGAAAAAAACAGGATGGTAGCAGGGTCGGGAACGATGCTTCGCTACGGCCTGCGGCTGCGACTGCGGCAACCGATGTGTAGCGTCTGCTTGTCACGGACTAAACGCGCCATTCAGACGCTACACATCAGTTGCCGCGGCCGCAGCCGCAGGCCGTAGCGAAGCATCGCGCCCATCCCGTATGAAAGTTTCAAACGCCTCCACTGCCAGCGGCCGGCTAAACAAATAGCCCTGATACGCATGGCAATTGTTATTAGCGAGGAATTCGCGCTGCTGCTCGGTTTCCACGCCCTCCGCGATCACGGACAGTCCGAGGCTTTGCCCCAGCGCCACAATGGTACGGGCGATCACCGCATCGTTGGGGTCTGTCAGCACGTCGCGAATAAACGATTGATCGATCTTCAATTCATCCAGCGGCAGGCGCTTCAGATAGGACAGCGACGAATACCCGGTGCCGAAATCGTCCAGCGAGAAGCCAACGCCACGCGCCTTCAGCGTCGACATCTCGGTGATAATTTCTTCGACATTCGCCACCAGCAGACTTTCCGTCAGTTCCAGCTTTAATTTATGCGGATCGGCGCCCGTGCGATCCAGAATATCCAGCACTGTTTCAACGAAATCAGGATGCCGGAACTGATAAGCGCTGACGTTGACGGACAATCCCAATTGCATAAATGCCGGCTGAGTAGCCCAACTCGCCAATTGCCGGCATGCCGCATCCAGTACATATTCGCCCAGCGACGTAATCAGCCCGGTGTCTTCGGCCAGCGGAATAAATTCCATCGGCGAGACCAGACCGCGGCGCGGATGCTGCCAGCGCAACAGTACTTCGGCGCCGGTAATGGCGCCGTCGCCAAGCACCTGCGCCTGATAATGCAAAATAAATTCATTCTCGACCAAGCCATGCCGCATATCGGCTTCCAGCTCGGCCCGCGCACTGACCACCGCCTGCATGCCGGGATCGAAAAACCGCATGGCGTTGCGGCCGCAGGCCTTGGCCTGATACATCGCAATATCGGCCCGTTTCAGCAATTCATCGACACTGCACACCGTATCGTTAAACAAAGTCACGCCGATACTCGGCGTACTGAAGTGCTCGTAGCTATCCAGATAAAAAGGCAGATTGAAGCTGCCGATAATTTTGTGCCCGAGCGTTTCGGCCTGCAGCGTGGCCTGCGCCGGGTCGTCGCTCAAGGCTTCCAGCAGCAGCACAAATTCATCGCCGCCAAGACGCGCCACAGTATCTTTATCGCGCAGGCAGGAGGTCAAGCGTTGCGCGACCTGCTGCAACAGCAGATCGCCTTTGTCGTGACCCAGCGTATCGTTGAGATTTTTAAAATTATCCAGATCGATGAACAGCAACGCGCCGACCCGGCAGTCCGGCTGCGGCGCCGAAATTGCCTGCTGCAAACGTTCCAGCAGCAACAAGCGGTTCGGCAACTGTGTCAGCGAATCGTAAAATGCCAGACGCTGAATTTTTTGCTCGGCCGCTTTGCGCTGCGTAATATCGGTATTGATGCACAGGATCGAAGTCGCCGCGCCCTGTTCATCCCTGACCAGCGTCCAGCGCCCTTCGACCGTCAGCGTGCTGCCATGCTTGCGCTGCTGTACGATTTCGCCGCTCCATTCGCCCAGCACCATCACTTGCCGCGTGGCTTCCCTGAAAGCGACAGTCTGCGGAAACAGCATTTTCTCCATCGAGCGCCCGACCACTTCTTCGGCGCGCCAACCATACAAGCGTTCCGCGCTCTTGTTCCAGAAGTGAATCCGATGATCGATGCCGCGCACGATAATCGCATCCTGCGCTTTGTCCAGCAGCGATGCCTGCTCGCGAATGCGCGCATCGGCGTCGCGCCGCTCCAGCTCGGCCGCCGCGCGCGCAACAAAAATCTGCAAGGTCGAGAGCATGAAATCGGAACGACGGATCGGCTTCGAAAACGCGACGAATAACGCGCCGACAATCTCGCCGGCGGAATTGAGCAGCAAGCGCGCGGCATAAGCCTTGACGCTGAACATGTTCAGCAGCGGCCACTGCGGATACATCTCGTCGAAGCGATCGATGATTTCCAGTTCATGATCCTGCATCAATCTGTCGCGCAGTGCGCCATCGATCGGATAATCGAAATTCTCCAACACTTTGCCGTGCACGACGGCCGCGATCGTGCGCGGCATCAGCGCTTGATCGGGCAGCGCGCGCACCACAAAAGCGGCCTGCGCGCCCAGCGCATCGGCCATCGACAATGCCAATTGCTGAAAAAATTCCAGCGTGCCGAGCGCCCCGCTGGCCGCCACCGACATCATCGCCACCAGCGTGCGCTTGCGTTCGGTAATGTCGTTCATGCCGCCAACCATGCGCACCGCACGGCCGGCGGCGTCGCGGATCACCACAGCCCGGTCGATCACCTCGCTGTACGAGCCATCCTTGCGCTGGAAACGGTATTCAGCATGCCACTCCGACTCGAATGCATCGCTTTTCACCACGCGCTGAATACTTTTCTCGATGGCGGCGCGGTCCTCCGGATGCAGATGCGTCACCCATAAAGCGCTATCGACCACGGCATCGCACCAATCCAGATCGAACAGCTTCCTGATGCCGTCGCTCCACCAGACCTGGCCGCTCGCCATATCCCAATCCCAGATTGCATCGGCGGTCACCCGGGCCACCGCGCGGAAACGCTCGGAACTGGAGAGCATTTCACGTTCGATTTTCTTGTTGTCGGTAATGTCGTGAAAATACACCGTCAAACCATCTTCGGAGGGATAAGCGCGCATGCTGTACCAGCGGCCCGCGCCGCCGGACATCGCCTCAAATTCGACGCTGCGATTGTCGCTCACGGCGGCGCGTGCCTGAACCTCGAACTCCGTACCCTGCAGATCCGGCAACTCTTCCCATATCACTTTACCCAGCAGATCGCTGCTGCGGCGGCGCAGCAAGCGTTCGCTTTCGGAATTCATATACGTAAAGCGCCACTGCCGATCCAGCGTCAAAAATGCATCGGCGATGCTCTCCAGCGTGGTGCGCAAATGGCTGGCCAGGCGCTGCACTTCGCGTTCGGATTTTTTGCGTGCGGTGATATCGGTGCGAATCGCCACGTATTGATGCGGCCGATGCCGATTTTCGCCACGGTAAAACGGCACGATCGTGGTATCGACCCAATACGTGGTGCCGCTCTTGGTGCGGTTTTTGATCTCGCCGCGCCATACCTTGCCGCCGGCGATGGTGCGCCACAGGTCTTGCATGAAAGCGGCGCTGTGATAACCGGAATTGACGATGCTGTGATTTTTCCCGATCAGTTCTTCACGCGAATAATGGGAAATGCGGCAGAATTTTTCATTGACATACGTAATGATGCCGCGCTGATCGGTCACCGCCATGATCGCGTGTTCATCGACCGCCAGCTTCATGTCCGACAATTCCTGCAGGGAGTGATACAAGGCTTCGTTGGCCTCTTTGAGCGCGGTAATGTCGTGCACCGTGCCGGACAGCAGCGAGGGCCTGCCGCCGTCGTCGACGATCAATATCGCCCGCGTATGCACATGCCTGAGCGTCCCGTCCGGCAACACGATCCGATGTTCGACATCCATCGTCTCTTCGCCACGCAACGCGCGCTGGGTATCGACATACAGCCGTTGCCTGTCTTCGGGATGGATAAAACTGTAAAACTCTTTGGCCCTGCTGGGGAAACTGTCCTGCACTACGCCGAAAATCTTGTAAATCTCTTCCGACCAGACCAGCCGGTTATCCGCTATATGCAATTCCCAGTTGCCGGCGCCCTCGATAGGTTGCGGCGCACGCAATTGCGCCAACGCATCATCGCGTACAAAATCGATTTCCCCTTGAACTACTGGCCCCAAAATCCCCCCCTCCGAATAATGTAGCAATGTTTATTTTTTATTGTAGTTGAGCATTAAATCATATTTTCGGAGAGATGATTCCGGTCGCTTGAAAATCAGCGGAAGGCAGGTTCGCCGTAACTGCGCAATTTGCGGCTGTGCAAACGTTCCATACCGTTATTGCGCAACAGTTCCAGCGCTTTAATGCCGATCTTTAAATGTTGTCCTACACGCTGTTCGTAGAAACTATTTGCCATGCCCGGCAATTTTATTTCGCCGTGCAGGGGCTTATCCGAGACGCACAGCAACGTGCCGTAAGGCACGCGGAAGCGAAAACCGTTAGCTGCGACCGTTGCGCTTTCCATATCCAGCGCAATCGCCCGGCTCTGGCTGAAACGCAGCAACGGAATGCGATGATCGCGCAGCTCCCAGTTGCGATCGTCGACCGAGGCCACGGTGCCGGTGCGCATGATGCGCTTCAGATCGTAGCCTTCCAGTTGCGTGATGCCGGCCACGGCCTCCTGCAACGCCAGTTGTACTTCGGCCAGCGCCGGAATCGGCACCCAAAGCGGCAGATCGTCATCGAGCACGTGGTCGTCGCGCACATAGGCATGCGCCAGTACGTAATCGCCCATGCGCTGCGTGGCCGACAGACCGGCGCAATGCCCCAGCATGATCCAGCCGTTCGGCCGCAACACGGCAATATGATCGGTGATCGTTTTCGCGTTGGACGGCCCGATGCCGATATTGACCAGCGTGATCCCGGAGCCGTCGGCACGTTGCAGATGATAAGCAGGCATTTGCGGCTGGCGCAGCGGCGCGGTGCCGGCGCTGGCGGTCTGCTGCCCGGGCGGCGGCGTTTGCAGATTAGCGTTCCAGGTCGTCACGTTGCCGGGCTCGACAAAGGAGGTGTACTGGCTCCGGTAGGCGCACTCATCCGGATCATCGCTATGCGCCATCAAGGCGCGGCCCAGCCGGATGAATTCGTCGACATAAAAGCCGTAATTGGTAAACAACACATAGCGCTGAAACTGATCCGGCCCGGTCGCCGTGTAATGACGCAGCCGGTGCAAGGAATAATCGATACGGGAAGCACTGAACAAGGCCAACGGATGCGGCGCACCCGGCGGATTGCTGCTTTCATAGGTCCCGTTGACAATCCGGTCGTCCATCGCCGCCAGATCGGGCAGATCGAACATATCCGGCAAATTCTGCAGATGATCCGGGTCGAGATCGCCTTCGACATGGATCCCTGCCGAAAAAGCGAAATGCACCGGAATCGCCTGATCGCTCACGCCTACTTCCAGCGGCACCTGATGATTGATGCGCAGCAATTCAAATTGACGCACCAGATAGCGGCCGAATAGCTCCGGGCGCGTCAGCGTGGTCTGATGCACGCCGGGGCCGAAGACAAAGCCGAACGACTCGCGCGCATCCACATGGGTCGCCTTCTCGGTCGTAATCCGCACGAACGGATAGCATGCGCGGGTGCGTGTGGTCAGCAACTCGCCTGCTGCGAAGCGCGTGAATGCGTCGCGCAGCAGCGCGGTATGCGCATTGTAGATTTCGGTGACATAGGCCAGCGCAGCCTCAGGATCGGTAAATTGCCGTGTTGTGAACATGCTCTCTCCCATTATTCTGCGTACTCCGTGAAAACACTTAGACAATAGCAGATCGATGGCGGATCAGCGGCAGAGAAAATTTAAGTTTTGCGGTGATCCTCAAATCTACGTAATTGAACGGCATTGCTGATCCGGCTATACAATTCGCCCCTTCAAAAAATATATCGTATTTTGATATATTATTGCGTATTCGTTTTTTATAAGACCCATTTCACGCTATGCCTTCCGCCTACGCCTCCAGCTCTTCGCCTCCCTCATCCCCTGCTACCGCGCTGTCCAAAACGGACTTTGAAGCACTCTCGGCATTCCGCTACCAGTTGCGCAAATTCCAGCGCTTCAGCGAAGAAGCAGCACAGGCTGAAGGCGTCACGCCCCAGCAATATTTACTGCTGCTGCACGTCAAGGGTTTTCCCGGCCGCGAATGGGCCAGCGTCGGGGAACTGGCGGAACGGCTGCAATCGCAACATCACAGTGTGGTGGCGCTCATATCGCGTTGCGAAAAACTCGCACTGGTAGAACGCCGCGGCAGCGCAATCGATCGACGCAAAGTCAATATCCACCTGTTGCCGGCCGGCGAACATTGCCTAACCAAACTGGCGGCACTGCATCACGCCGAACTCAATACCTTAAGCGCTACGTTCAAAGTGCCCAACATCAATAGTTGAGAACCTCCTTATGTCCCACTTACATTTACATAAGCGCGATTTACATAAGCGCGATTTCGCGGCCGATACGCGGCTGCTCGGCGTCGCCGCGATCGCAGCGGTTATCGGCGGCTGCGGCACGTTGGCCGCATTCGTATTACTGAACCTGATCAGATGGTTCACCAATCTGTTCTTTTACCAATCCTTCTCCTTCGCCGAGCGCTCGCCTGCCGATCATCATCTCGGCGCCTGGGTCATCCTGCTGCCGATTGCGGGTGGCTTGCTGATCGGCCTGATTGCGCGCTTCGGCTCCGAAAAAATCCGCGGCCACGGCATCCCGGAAGCCATCGAAGCGATCCTGTTCGGCAAGAGCAAAATGTCGGCCAAAGTCGCGCTGCTTAAACCGCTGGCATCCGGCATCGTCATCGGCAGCGGCGGGCCGTTCGGCGCCGAAGGCCCGATCATCATGACCGGCGGCGCCATCGGCTCACTGATTGCACAACATTTTCATCTGAGCGCGGCGGAACGCAAAACATTGCTGGTGGCCGGCGCCGCCGCCGGCATGACCGCGGTGTTCGGCACGCCGCTGGCTGCGGTATTGCTGGCGGTCGAATTGCTGTTGTTTGAATTGCGTCCGCGCAGTTTGCTGCCGGTGATTACGGCCTGCGCAGTAGCGGCAGTCACGCGCCCGCTGCTGCTCGATGCCGGCCCCTTGTTTCCATTGCAAACTGCGGTAATAGGACCCGCCGCATTGCTCTCCTGTATCGTCGCCGGCATTCTGGGCGGCGCACTATCGGCGCTGATGTCGACGGCCTTGTATAAAGTCGAGGACCTGTTCGCAAAGCTGCCGGTGCACTGGATGTGGTGGCCGGCAATCGGCGCGGTAGCCGTCGGCATCGGCGGCTATTTCGAGCCGCGTGCATTGGGCGTCGGATACGACGTGATCGGCGATCTGCTCAACGGCCATATTGCGTTGCGGGTGGCGCTGGGCTTACTGCTGGTAAAGGCTGTCATCTGGGTGATCGCGCTGGGTTCCGGCACCTCCGGCGGCGTGCTGGCGCCGCTGCTGATGATCGGTGCAGGCCTGGGCGCTGTACTGGCGCCATGGCTGCCGGGCGGCGATGCGCATCTATGGCCGCTGGTATGCATGGCGGCGGTATTGGCCGGTGTGCTGGGCGCACCGCTGACGGCGGCAGTATTCGCGTTCGGCCTGACGCATGACATCAATGCGCTGCTGCCCTTATTACTAAGCACCGGCATTGCCTACGGCTTCACCGTGCTGACCATGCGCCGTTCCATCATGACCGAAAAAATCGCCCGGCGCGGCTACCACATCTATCGCGAATACGGCGTCGATCCGCTGGAACGGCAATACGTCGATGAAGTCATGAGCACTAACGTGCAAACCATCCCGGCCGGCCATTCCATCCAAGCGACGCTGGCCGATTATTTCGGTGCGGAACAGATGCATCGCAGTTATCCGGTCGCCGACGCTCAACAGCGGCTGATCGGCATGGCCGAGCGCAGCAGCTTCAGCCTGAATCAAAGTCTGAACCTGAGCGCCGACGCGCGCCATCCGATCGCCACGCTCTTTAACGCAGCCGGGGATACACTGCCGGTGGCGCTACCGACAGATACCTGCCGCATCGCAGCCGCGCGCATGGCGGCGCATCAACTGGAGCGCTTGCCGGTGATCGACAATCTGCAAAACAGACGACTGATCGGCATTATCAGTCGCAGCGATCTGATTAAACCGTCGCAATTGTTTTTCGACGAAGAGCAGAAACGGGAACGTCTGGCAGGTTAGGCAACGCTGATTACGCGCCATTAAGGGCGCGTAATCAGCGTTGCCCTAACTCTGCGCAAACTCATTAACCACATTGAGCCGCATCAAACTACAAACACAAGCAGTCGCTGCGACAATCGCGCCGAGCGCCAGCGAATACATCGAACCCTGCACGCCGAACATCAAAAACAGCAACGCCACCAGCGCGGCGCCCGATGTTTGCCCGAACAGCCGCACCATCCCGATGGTGCCGCTGGCGCCGCCGGAACGCGAAGCCGGCGCACTGGACATGATCGCTTTCAGATTCGGCGATTGAAAAAATCCGAAGCCGCCACCGCACACCGCCATGCGCCAGCAAATATCCCAGACACCGGGATTCGCCGGCAACCATGCCAGCGAAGCCATTCCCACTGCCAGAACCGCCAAGCCAATGCCGCCCAGCAGGCCAGCCGAATAACGATCCGACAAACGGCCTGCGATCGGCGCCGTGATCGCCACCACAACCGGCCACGGCGTCATCAGAAAACCGGTCTCGACCGGCGAGCGATGCAACACCTGTTCAAAATAAAACGGCAGCGACACGAACCCCAGACCTTGCGTGGCGAAGGAAAAAACACCGGTCAAAGCCGACAACGCAAACGCCGGCCGGCGCAACAGATCGATCGGAAACATCGGCGCCGGATGACCGGCCTGACGACGCAATAACAAAATACCGAACAGACAGCCGATGCCGAGTTCAAGCAGTACCCGCCCGACGCCGGCCTGATGCGCGGCCTCGCCCAAGCCCAATATGAGCGAACCGAACGTGACCGCCGTCAATATGGCCACCACCGGATCGAAACCATGCTTGGCGCCGGCTATTTTCGGCAAGGTACGATAACCGAACGCCAAAGCCAGCAAACCGACCGGCACATTCGCCGCAAACAGCCATGGCCAGGAGCCTATCGAAAGAATCACCGAAGCCGTCGGCGGCCCCACTACAAACGCCACCGCCACCACCATCGCATTCGTGCCGTAGCCACGTCCGAGCATGCGCTTCGGATAGATATAGCGCACCAACGCAATATTGATGCTCATCAACGCGCTGGCGCTTACGCCTTGCAAAACCCGCGCGCAAACCAGCGCCGGCAGCGACCATGCCAGCGCGCAACCGAGCGATGCCACGGTAAATATGGAAATGCCAAACAGAAAGACGCGCCGGTAACCGAGCACTTCACCGAGTGCTGCGAACGGCAGCAACGTGGCGATCATCGCCAATTGATAAGCATTGATGATCCAGACCGAAGCGGCAGGGCTGGCATGGATATCGAGCGCAATGGCCGGCAACGCGGTATTGGCGATGGCCGTATCGAGCGTCGCCATGCCGACGGCCAGCATCAATGCCACTGTCGCCAGAGTACGGGCCGGCTGCTCAAGACCATCATGGTCGGCCGCTTGTGGCGGCAGGGTCGAAGCCGGATTAGCTACTGCTGCGGAATGGGTCTGCATGAAAGGTATTTTCAAAAAGGAAAGAGATCGGACGCCTGACATGGCGTCCGATTGCACAAGCCCCACATGATAGCGTTTTCCGCAAAATTCGGCTGACGCCCCGCAATTCAGACTTCAGGGCCTGCCGACAATTAATTCAGACAATCGCCAGCAACCTGATCACCGCAAAGCTCAGCAAACCCAATATCAGCAAAGACAGGATCACGGTGAAAGTCACCCGCGAGCCGGCGCGTGCGACGCTACGTGCATCGACGCCTAATCCCAGTGCGGCCATCGAAATAGTGGTCAGCAGCGTCGCCAGCGTGCTGGCCGGCGCGTCCAGCGCAACCGGTATCAGGCCGTATGAGCGCAATCCCATCAATGCCAGAAAACCGAGAATGAACCAGGGCGCCAATTGCGACAGCGATAGTTTCTTATTCGATTGATTCGATAACCCCGATTGCCGTTTTTTGGTCAGCGCCAGCACCAGTACCACTGGGCCGAGCATCAGCACTCTGACCAGTTTGACCAGGGTGCCGATCTGTACGCTGATTAAACCGGCCGGCGCAGTTGCGGCCAGTACTTGCGGCACCGCGTAGACGGTCAGGCCGGCAAATACGCCATATTGCGTCGCGCTCAAACGCAGCAACGGCATCAGCAAAGGCAGGCCGAGCACCGCAATCACACCCAGCACAGCGGTAAATGCAATCGAGCTGGCGATCTGTTCGCCATCGGCGCCAATGGCCGGGGCAGCGGCAGCAATGGCCGTATTGCCGCAGATCGAATTGCCGCAAGCAATCAGCAATGCCATCGAATGCGGCAGTTTCAGCGCACGGCCTATCCCATAGCTGACGCAAAGCGAGACCACCACCACCGCCGCAATGCTGGCGATCAATGCAGCGCCTTCACCGGCAATCGCACCGGCGCTCACCGATGCGCCCAGCAATACCACCGCCACTTCCAGCAAGGTTTTCGCGCTAAAGACAATCCCCGGCAGGAAAGATTGCGGCGGCCGCCAGAAAGTGCGCACAGCGCTGCCCAGCAAAATCGCCAATACCAGGCTTTCCAGCCAGGCCCGGCCGAATAGCCATATTTCCAATTGTTGAAGTGCAAAACCGCTGGCCGTAATCAGCAGGCAAAGTGCCGCGCCGGGCAACAAGGCAGCGACAAAGTTACGTGAACGGATAAACATAAATGATCTCAGTGTTTGGTAAGGCACGATCACTATGCACTAGACAAATCGTTCTATCCATCGCAAAATTCCGCATGAATCGTTAACTTTAATCGAACGTTTAACCGGCGTGCTCCCGAATGACTCTGGAACAATTGCGCATTTTTGTAGAAGTAGCCGAACGCCAGCATTTAACGCAGGCGGCGGCCGGCCTCTACCTGACCCCCTCCGCCGTCAGTTCGGCGATCCGGGCGCTGGAAGATCGTTACGGCGTGCCCTTATTCAACCGGGTCGGCCGCCGGATCGAAACAACGGAAGCCGGCCGCGCATTCCTGATCGAAGCCAAAAGCACCTTGGCCAGCGCCCATGCGGCTGAAATCATGTTGTCGGAAATGGGCAGTTTGAAACGCGGTTCGCTGCGTCTGCAAGCCAGTCAGACCATCGCCAGCTATTGGCTACCGCCGTTGCTGGTCGGCTTTCAAAAGCGCTATCCCGCGATTGCAATCGATCTGACCGTGGGCAATACGCATAGCGTCACCGAAGCGATCCTGGCCGGCGATGCCGATCTGGGCTTTGTCGAAGGTCTGGTGGAAGATGATGCGCTGACCATTAAGGAAGTCGGCCGGGATCGGCTGGTGATTGTGACCGCGCCCGGTCATCGGTGGGCCGACGGCAAAGCGGTCAAGGCGCGCGATCTGCTGTCCTGCCGCTGGGTGATGCGCGAACCCGGCTCAGGCACGCGCTCTGCATTTTCCGGTGTGCTTAAAACGCATCGGGTCGATGCAGCAGCACTCGATATCGTGTTGACGTTGCCATCGAACGAGGCTCTGGTCTCGGCCATCGCCAACAGCGATCTGGCAACGGTGGTATCCGAGCTGGTCGCCGAACCCTTGATCGCGGCCGGCCATCTGATGCGCGTCAATTTCGATCTGCCGCCGCGTGCTTTTTATCTGCTGCATCACCGGCAGCGCTATCGCACCAAGGCCTCGCTGGCGATGGAGGCCGGTATTTTCTGATGGACCGTTTTAGGGCGGGCAACGCTGATGAAGTGCCGTGGGCGGCCAGGCTGTGAGGCGGGCTGTGGCGGATGTTTGTGCGCAGTGAGGTAAAGGAGGGAGGTGGCCGCAGGCCGCCGGAA
>JAQGNR010000201.1 GCA_028291765.1 Herbaspirillum sp. | reverse complement strand
TTCCGGCGGCCTGCGGCCACCTCCCTTCTTTACCTCACTGCGCACAACATCACGCCACACCCCAGCGGACGGCGCCTTAACTGAACGGCATTCGGGCTTGCCGGGTTTCGGTGGGTTTCATCCTTTGAGTTTTACCTCGGAGGTGATCCTTCGATACGTCGCGTTGCGACTACTCAGGACGAACGGGGCTTTTTGAAAATTGTAGAAAAACCCCGTTCGCCCTGAGCAGGCCGCAGGTCACCACGGCAGGTAAAATTTAAAGGTTTTACAGCGCCTCGCCTTCACCCAACACGCCAGCCGCACGCAATGCGCCTTCCAACCATTTCGGACGCAAAGCCGCACCCGAAGCGATGTCCTTGAGGCGTTGCTGTTCATCGTTGAACTTGGCTTGCGCCAGCACCAGCATCGATTCAGCTTTTTCACGTTCCACCACAACCACGCCATCGCCATCGGCCACGATCAGATCACCCGGATTGATCACCACATCGCCGCAGGAAACCGGCCAGTTGATACGCCCGGGAATATATTTTGTCGGACCGTTCGGATTAGCGCCTACCGAGTAGACCGGAAAGCCCATCTCCAGCAATTCTTCCGTATCGCGATGCGCAGCATCGAGGATCACGCCGCCGAGGCCGAGCTTTTGGCAGGCATGGATCATGATCGAACCCATCAGCGCGCAGGTGATATCGGCCTTGCCGTCGATCACCAGAATATCGCCCGGCTTGGCCATCGCCATGGCGGCATGGATCATCAAGTTATCGCCCGGACGGATTTCAATCGTGAAAGCGGGACCGGCTATGCGGAACGAATGCGACAGCGGCTGAATGCGGCCGTGCAGCGCGCCGCGGCGGCCGGCGACGTCGGCCAGAATCGATGACGCAAACTGGGAAGCCTGCTTGACGATTGCGGGCGAAACCCGTTCAAAATCGCGGCGGATATCGGCTAGTGAATTACTCATAAAAATCCTTGGTTATTTTTGCAGTGCGGTTTTTAAGACGGTCAAAAAAGAAATCAAGCGAATTTCTTAGGCAGATGTCCGCGCTTGGTTAATAGTGCGTCGAGACGCGGATAAATGCGGCGTGCATTGCCTTCGAAAATCTTGTAGCGGCTTTCTTCGCTCAGATTGGTAACCTGATCGATGTAACGTTTGGTATCGTCGAAATTGTGGCCGGTCTCGGGATCGACGCCCGGCACCGCACCCAGCAGTTCGGAGGCGAACAGAATATTATCGATCGGAATCACTTTGGTCAGCAGCTCAATGCCCGGCAAGTGGTAGACGCAGGTATCGAAACTCACATTCTTCATCACGTGATCGAGCAGATTGACCTTCTTCATGCTCAGGCACATACCGCGATAACGGCCCCAATGGAACGGCACCGCGCCGCCGCCGTGCGGAATGACGAAACGCAGCGTCGGGAAATCCTTGAACAGATCGCCCTGTATCAATTGCATGAAGGCAGTGGTGTCGGCGTTGATGTAATGCGCGCCGGTATGATGAAAATTCGGATTGCAGGACGAGGTCACGTGAATCATCGCCGGCAGATCCATCTCGACCAGCTTTTCGTAGATCGGATACCAGTGGCGATCAGTCAGCGGCGGATCGGTCCAGTAGCCGCCGGATGGATCGGGATTCAGATTGACGCCGACAAAACCAAGCTCATTGACCAGACGCTCCAGCTCCGGCAAACAATTCTTCGGCGAGACGCCCGGGAATTGCGGCAATTGGCCGACCGGCGCAAAGTTGTCCGGCACCAGCGTGGCGATGCGATGGATCAGGTCGTTGCTGATGCGGGTCCATTGCTGGCTGACCGCTTCAGTGCCGACGTGATGCGCCATGCCGGCCGCGCGCGGCGAAAAGATGGTGAGATCGCTGCCGCGTTCGCGTTGCAACTTGAGTTGCGGTTGCACGCTCTGGATCAACTGTTCGTCGCTGATGCCCAGATCAAGCGAGGCGGGCCTGCGCGCAGGATCGGCCAATCCGGCTAATTGCTTGTCGCGAAATACGTGCAGCGCCTGCGGTTCCGTCGTGTAATGGCAGTGCGTATCAATGATCATCAGGGATTGTCTTTATCTGCGATGATGCGGGCCGGGCCGCCGCACTATTGATGCTGGCAGGCCCCGACACCTCATCTGATTATTCGGCGTTTTGCGATATTTTTGTCTCTGTGCTTGGACAGCTTAAAATGTTCCGATATATGGAATAGCGGTCTACATAGTAATACTCGCCAATTTAACGTCTGGCATTTACAGTGTCAATAGAAATCTCCCCCGGCATAGCGCTTGGGCGGGGAGATTTCCGAGTAAAGCAGCTGCTTGAGCGGCCGTCCTTCATCGTTTTTATATGCGGAACGACGGTCCAATATTGCTTGCCAAGCACCGGCTCGGCGGCTATGCTCCTCTGCTGCGGTTCGGCCGTTTCAGCGTAACAAACCGGCAGGTCCGGTTAAACCAGAGAGAACACTATGCAAGCCAACGATAAGGCAATCACCATTCCAGTATTGCAACAAATGAAGCGCGATGGCAAAAAGATCGTCAGCGTCGTCGCCTGGGATTATCAGATCGCAAAGATCGTCGATCGTGCCGGGGTCGAAATCGTCTCGGTCGGCGATACCGTCGGCATTAATTTGTGGGGCCATCCGAATCCGCTGGAAATCACCATGGACGAAATGCTGGTGGTTGCCAAGGCGGTCCGGCGCGGCGTCAAGCGCGCGCTGGTCAGCGTCGACTTCCCTTACGGCCCATTGCAGGAAGGCACCGATGCCGCACTGCGCGCGGCGATCCGCTTCGTCAAGGAAGCCGGCGTCGATATTATCAAAGTCGATGGTGCGGTCGACTTTCCGGAAGCCGTGCGTGCGATTGCGCGCGCCGGCATTCCCGTCTGGGCGCAAATGGGCATCACCCCGCATACCGCGCTGCATTACGGCATCGATTACGCGCAGATGCTCAAGGGCGATGTGCAAATGCCGGCCGACATGACGGCTGAGCTGGTGGCGCAGGCCAAGATGCTGGAAGAAGCCGGCGCGACCTTGATCGACTTCACCAACTCCGGCCCGGTCGCCGGCCTCGCCGTGACCCAGGCAGCTACCGTACCGGTGATCGGCGGACTCGGCGGCGGACCATGGCTCGACGGCCGCGTGCGCATGGCGCATGCCGCCATCGGCTACGCAGAAAGCTGGATCGATTCGACCGCTGAGAGTTACGCCAATGTCGCCAGGATCACGCTCGACTCGATCAACGCCTATGCCGACGATGTGCGCGCCTCGCGCCAGATCAAGGGCGGCATCAAAATCAAATCCGCTTCCTGAAGGAAAACCGCATGCCTACTGCAATGATCGACGGCATCTCAACCCGTTATGAAGTCATCGGCGACGGCCCACCCTTGCTGATGTTCTCGCCGGGCGGCTTCGACGCCACCATCGAAAAATGGTCGTCGCTGGGTGTCTACGTGCGCACCAAGCCGTTGGAGAACCTGAGCAAGAAATACAAATGCATCGTATTCGATCGCCGCGAAACCGGGCAGTCGGATGGCCGCGTCGAGCATGTGCGCTGGGCCGACTATGTCGCGCAAGGCAAGGGCCTGCTCGATCACCTGGGGATCCCTCGCGCGCACATCATGGGCGGCTGCATGGGATGCTGCCCGGTGCTGGCGTTCGGCGTGGCTTATCCGCAAGCCACCATGAGCATGGTGCTGTACTGGCCGGTCGGCGGGGCCAAGTATCGTTTGAGCAGCCATCAGCGCTTTGCCGAACATCTGGCTTTCGTGCATCAGAACGGGCTGGAAGCGGTCGCCGCCCTGGTGGCCAAGGACGGCAAGGCATTCGGCGCCGATCCGCGCGGCGGGCCTTGGGCTTCGGTACTGCGCAGCAATCCTGCGTTCGCGGCGGCGTATGTGAAGCAGAATGTCGATAAGTACAAGCTCATCGTCGCTGCGATGGGACGCACCTTGATCGATCGCGATACGGCGCCCGGCGCAGAACCCGAGGATTTGATGCGGCTGGATATTCCGGCGCTCATCGTGCCGGGCCGCGATGCCTCGCACGCGACATCGGCGGCACGCTATCTGCAGGAATGCCTGCCCAAGTCCGAGTATTGGGATATCGCGCCGGATGATCAGGGCGAGCAGAATACGACGGAGCGTTTGTTGGGCTTTTTGGAGCGGGCGACGGTTGCGGCTGGTTGATATTTAATCGATCTCGGTTGACCTGCGACTGTCTGCGAATAATCCTTTAGGGTTTATCTATTGAGGTGATCCTTCGATACGCCGCGCTGCGGCTACTCAGGACGAACGGGTTTTTGTGAAAATTTTTAAAGAAAACCGTTACTGGGTTTTGTGAAAATTTTAAAGAAAACCCGTTCGTCCTGAGTAGCCGCAGCGCGGCGTATCGAAGGATCACCACCGCAGGTAAAAATTAAAGGACTCTTAAAAAATCCACACAATCATCCAAAGAACCACAACCGTATTGTTTCATTTCCCCAGTTTCAGCCCCCGCATTTCCCCCCTTTATCCCCCCCCTCGCCTTGCTTCATCATCCGGATGATCTCCACAATTTCATCCAGGAACCGCTGTGCCTTTAACCGCCATCCCGTCAATCCCCTCAAGCTCATTCACAGGGCTGAATACGCGTCTGGATCAAGACCAAGCCGTTCAATTCGATTTACTAAATAAATTATTGATGGATCTGGAGAAAATCGAATCGCCGACACTTGGCGAGCACGCCTATGCGCTGACGCTTCACGAGAAATCGCAGACGCTGGCCGATACCGGAACGGGACAATGGCAACGCCTTTACCAAGAACTGGCGCTCAAATTTCTATTAAGAGGCGCCATTCTGAATCCGGAAAACGAGCGTCAGTTTGATGCCGCAAAAGACATATTCAGCATCATCAGAGAAAGCAACGCCGATCACGCATTGATCCAACCGGCCCATGTCGATGGATATGCTGAAGCATGCATACATAACTATGCGCACCATCTTATCTACGCCGCCCAAGTGCAGCAGAGCGATGCATTCGACGCTTATGAAATATACAAAGGCATTGAAAACAAAGACGCGTTCTTTTGGCGGGGACTCCAGAAGTTATACTTCGCCTACCGACAATTGGCGCAGGCCAACAAACAATGCAATTCACTGGAATATCTGCATGCGCTGGAAGCAAGGTTTCATAACCTGGAGACCGAATATGAATTCAAGATTCCGCCGGCCGTGTTTAGCAACATCGATCACTTGCACAGCTCGGAGCGTTATCTGATGAAATACGATACCAATCCAAAGAACATTCCCAACTGAGCTTGATGCTAATCGCGGATATCCTGCAGAAACCACTCCGTCGGCATTTCATGTCCCAATCCTTGCCGACGCGCCTCTTCAAACGCCACTGCCGCCACTGCATAAAATTGCGCGCCCTGAATATTGCCGCGTTCCGAGTAAGTGATCTGCTTATCCGATTCGCGCCCCGCGCTTTTCCCGCTCAGGATCTCGGCCAGCATCACATCCTTGCCCAAACCGGTGACTTGCGGCGCGCGTTTTCCCAAGCGCCGTTTTCGCCAGAATGGCGCATCGGGCCTTGCCATATAGCCGATATATTCATCGGCGGTGCCAAGCTCAGGACGTCCTACCGGCGCCGGCGCCGTACCCAGCCTTAAGGTGCGATCGAAGCGTGCGATGGCAGCGCCGTCCGGACGGCCGCCGACCGCGATGACATGCGTACCTGCTTCCAGATATTCGCCCATCACCACCGGCACGGCCGAATCGGTACAGCCGGCCAGAATATCGGCGCCGCGATAAACATCGCGCGGATTATCCAGCGCCACCACTTCGATGCCATATTGTTCGTGCATATCGGCTGCATATTTTTCACGATTTTCCTTGGTCGGGCTGTAGACCTGAATGCGCTTGATATCGCGCACCCGCAGCAGCGACTCCACATGCGAGCGCGCCATGCCGCCGGAGCCGAGCATGCCCAGCACTTCGGCATTTTTGCGCGACATGATCTTGGCGCCGATCGCCCCATCCGCGGCCACGCGCAAATGCTGCAAATAGCCATCATTGATCAGCGCCAGCGGTTCGCCGTTTTCAATCGAGGTCAAAAAAATCAGGCCGCAAAACAAACCCGGGCGCATGCAGTATTTCTCTTCGGTGTGTGCGCCGTTATATTCCTGCTCTTCCATCACGTCGGATTTCATCCGGATCGCAAAATAGCCGGAAGTCGATCCGCCTTCCATCGTCCCCCATTGATAAAAACGGCCTGGTGTTCTGGTCGGTATGCGCATGTCGATGCGGGGCCGGCACACGGCTTCCTTCTCGATCAACTGCCGGTATGAAATTTCCAGCGCGTTGATGGTCATCTCCGCCGTCAGCACGCGGGCAATATCATTGTTATTCAAAAATAAAGTCAGAAAATTCCCCGTATCGTTTTAATTTGTTCTAGCCTGCCAGCCTAGGCTGGCTCGGTACTTCCAGCCTCTGCAATTGCGGCGAGCGGTCGCTCAACCGAAACACGTGCACCACTTGCGCCAACCTGCTCGCTTGCTCTTCCAGCGATCCCGCAGCCGCAGCCGCCTGTTCCACCAAGGCAGCATTTTGTTGCGTAACCTGATCCATCTGTCCGATTGCCTGGCTCACCTGATCGATCCCGGCGCTCTGCTCCTGCGACGCCGCCATGATCTCAGCCATGATCTCGGTTACACGGTGAACGCTATCGACGATTTCATCCATCGTGGAGCCGGTTTCCGTCACCAGCCGATTGCCCGCATCGACCTTTTCCACCGAATCGCCAATGAGGGTTTTGATTTCACGTGCAGCCGCAGCCGAGCGTTGCGCCAGGCTGCGCACTTCGGAAGCGACCACTGCAAAGCCGCGTCCCTGCTCACCGGCGCGGGCGGCTTCCACCGCGGCGTTGAGCGCCAGAATATTGGTCTGGAAAGCGATGCCATCGATGACGCTGATGATGTCGACAATCTTCTTGGCCGACTGATTGATCGATTCCATGGTGCTGACCACTTTCGACACCACCAGGCCACCCTTGACGGCGACATCCGAAGCCGACACCGCCAGCACATTGGCTTGGCGCGCGTTGTCGGCATTTTGCTTCACCGTAGTAGTGAGCTCCTCCATCGACGACGCGGTTTCCTCCAGTGAAGCGGCTTGCTGTTCGGTACGTGAGGAAAGATCGAGATTGCCGGCTGCGATCTGCTGCGATCCGGTGGCAATCGAATCGGTGCCGTTGCGCACTTCTGCGACGATATTGCTCAGGCTGGCAATCATCTCTTTGAGCGCCGACATCAACTGACCGGTTTCATCTTTCGATTTGACCTCAACCTGGACCGACAGATCGCCTTGCGCGACGCTCTGCGCAACCTTGACGGCGCGGTCGATAGGCCGGGTGATACTGCGCGTGACCAGCCATGACAACAAACTGCCCAACAATATCGCCCCTATGCTCATAGCAATCATCCAGATCCGGGCCTGGTCGTAGACGGCGTTCGCATTGCTGACGACGCCGGCGTTGTGATGTTCGATCTCCTTGCTCAGTTGGATGGTCACGTCCATGGCCGTGCGCAATTTATCGCGCACATCTTTGATGTACTCAAACGACTGGTCAAACGTTTTACCGCTGCGTATGGAATCGAACAGGCCATCCTCCGGCGGCATGGAGCGTTTGTTGATGTCTATTAATTTCGCCAGCAAAGGTTTCTCTGCCCTTGTATCGCTGCCCGGTTCCGCATAGATGGCTTCTAGCGTCTGCTGGGCCTTGGCAAACGTGGCGCGCATTTCCTTGACCCGATCGGCTTCTTTACGCATGCGCTCCGTCTGCTCTTTGAGCAGATCGGCGTTTTTATCTGCCGTGGCGGCATTGGCAAGTAAGGAAATGTGCAGGTTGCGCACCGTCAACGCGCGTTCAAATAGCGTAACTCGCATATCGGCCACAGCCCGCGCCTCGACATTGCTTTCTTCCGTGATGTTTCGCAGCCACGATTGAATATCGTGCATCCGGCTCAAGCCCAGCAAGGTCACCGCAACCAGCAGGACCAGCAAGACGGCAAAGGCGGCGCCAAGGCGACGTCCAATTTTCATATCGCTCAATTTCATAATCCCCGTTCCCAGTTATCTTTTTATAAGCAATGAATAATTATTTATTTCCCATGCGCGCTACGTAATAACGCGATCCGGCACGTTCAACAGCAATCACCCCATTCACCGCCCAGCAATCCCGGCTTCATCCAGTAAGGCGGCAGCTCGTCTTCACTGACTTGCTCCGCAATTTTGAAAAATTTGAACTGGTAGCGGTTTTCACCTTCCCAGAAAACAACAACCGTTTCCAGCGGCGGACAACCGGGCTGGCTGCACGCCATTTCCGACACTAGCACTACCGTATCGGCTGGCAATGAAAAGCGCGCACGCGTCCATCCGGCGATCTGTTCCAGAGCTTGAATATGTGCTGCACTTTTTTTAGGGGAGCCGAGCAATTTTTGCGTTCTTATATACGGAATACTGTTCCTTTAAACGGATTTACGATATCATTCCTCCCATTCTGGCGTCAACGAAAGTTACCGCAAACGCTACAATGGCGATTTTTACGATACCGCCTTCACCCAATTATCAAACTAATCACGCACCGAGTGCGCCTTCAATATCATGACTGAGACCAAAGACTTTCATCTGCTGCATCTGCTTGAACTCTGCCCTAGCGCCGACGTTGCGCCAGGCACCGCCATCAAAGTCGAAACCGATGGCGGCTTGACACTGGCGGTATTCAATATCGAGGATCAGTTCTACGTGACTGACGATCTGTGCACGCACGGGCCTGGTTCGCTGTCGGAAGGGTATATCGAGGGCGATGTGATCGAATGCGATTTCCACAACGGCGCATTCAACATCCGTACCGGTGAAGTGGTCACGCCGCCTTGCATGATTCCACTGCGCACCTACTGCGTTCATGCGGTCGATGGCAAGATTTATATCGATCCCGATCAGCCTGCGTTTGCTGCCGGTGCGCTGGAGTGTCCTAAAGCCGCTTCGTAATTGGTGGGTTGAAATAGGCTGGATTGTTGAATGCCGAAGTAAAAAAGCTGCTGCGCCCTTGGGGGTGCGGCAGCTTTTTTCGTTTTCGTCTGCAGACATTTGTGGGGAGGCTTTCTTTAAGTTTTATCTGTGGCGGTGATCCTTCGATACGGGCTTTGCCCTACTCAGGACGAACGGGGTTTTTGTGAAAATTTTAAAGAAAACCGTAACGGGTTTTGTGAAACTTTTAAGGAAAATCCGTTCGTCCTGAGTAGGCTGAAAGCCGTATCGAAGGATCACCTCCATAGGTAAAATTTAAAGAACACCCACAGAAAATTCAAAGAATACGAAGCCAAACTCAAGCGCGCAGCATCAACCCAGCAGCATCTTCCTTAATCTTAAAAACGCTCACCGAACGCAACAGATTCTCAGCCTGTTCGCGCATGCTTTCCGAAGCCGCCGCGCCCTGCTCCACCAAAGCGGCATTCTGGTGCGTCACGTTTTCCATCTGCTGCAAAGCCTGATTGATCCGATCGATACCGCTCGCCTGGCCTTGTGTGGCCGTGGTAATTTCGCTCATGATGTCCGCCAGTTTCTTGACGCCATCCACCATCTCGCTCATCGTGGCGCCGGCCTGGCCGACCAGCTTGGTACCCGCTTCGACATTCTGCACCGAAGCGCCGATCAGTTGTTTGATTTCCTTGGCCGCAGACGCGCTGCGTTGCGCCAGAGTCCGTACCTCGGAGGCGACCACCGCAAAGCCGCGGCCCTGCTCGCCGGCCCGGGCTGCTTCCACAGCCGCGTTGAGCGCCAGAATATTGGTCTGAAATGCGATGCCGTCGATCACGCCGATGATATCGATAATCCGTTTCGCCGATTCGCTGATCAAACCCATCGTATCCACCACTTCGGACACCACCGTGCGGCCCTTGAGCGCAACCCGCGATGCCGAGTCGGCAAACAGATTGGCCTGATGCGCACTATCGGCGCTCTTCTTGACCGCTTGCGTCATTTCCTCCATCGACGAGGCAGTTTCCTCAAGTGCGCCGGCCTGCTGCTCGGTGCGGGTCGACAGATCCATATTGCCGGAAGCGATCTCACCGGAAGCCGTGGCGATCGCGTCGGTGCCGCTGCGCACCTCGGTGACGATCTGCGTCAGACTGTTATTCATGTCTTTCAAAGCCTGCATCAACTGGCCGGTCTCATCCTTCGAGCGCACTTCGACTTCACCGGTAAGATCGCCGCCAGCCACTTTGCGCGACAGATTAACCGCCGATTTCAACGGACTCGACACGATGCGCCCAATCCACAACGCCAGGCCGCATCCGATCAGCACGCTCGCCGCCAACATACCGAAGATCCTGAGGCGCGCCGAACTGTATAAGCTATCGCCGACCGCGCCGGCCTGCGTACTGCCCTGTTCGTTGATCTTGATCAGCTCATCGGCAATCCCGCCGAGCTTCTGACGCGGCGCGCCAAGCCCATCGCCTTTCAACATTTCAGGCACGTCCCAAGCTCTTTGCTCATCAATCGCCGCGAAGATTTTTTTATGCGCATCCATATAGGGCCCGAGCTGATTTTTGAAGCGCAGCAAAGTGGCCTTCTCATCCGGCGCGGAAACCAGTTTTCCGTATTGCTCAACACTGTTCTGCAAATCCGTGAACAGCTCGGTTACGGTCTTTTTATAAGGCGCCAGATTTGCATCCGCGCTGACCACCGAATATTGCAATTCCACCGCACGCAAGCGGGCTAGCTGCTCGCGCATATGCAACACGCTGCGCAGGCTCGGCAACCAGACGTTCTTCATCTCGGCCGCCGACTGATTCACCTTATTGAGCTGCCCCACGGAAAACAACCCCAGAACAATACTCAGGGCTAATACCATCACCACCACGCACATCAGCTTGGTGGCGATTTTCAGGTCGTAAAACCATTGCATCGGACCCCGCGAGGCGGACCGGATACGCGCATTATTACGCGCGCCTATGGCGCTATTGACGTTCTTGCCACTCATACCCGGACTGGATAGTTGAAGGCGGCCCGGTTGTGAATTGATTGTTGCAATGCCGTGCGGTATGTCGTCGCTGATCATGCAAGTCCCCCTGATTTTATGGGTGCCGCTGCTTCTTGCGCCCAAGGGCGCCGAACCAGTAAACAACCCTCCGGTTATCCGGATTTATAGTGAAAAATCATTCTATGAGGAAATACAGCCAAGGGCAATAAAATACGAAACGCTATTCCACATGAAAGAACGGCATGCAAAAACGTACTATCAACACATCCTGAAATTCGGCCAAAAAAAATGCCGTGCCGCAGCATGCTTTCGCATGTGGGGCACGGCAGATTTGATTTGTATTTGTTATTGAAGCAATAACTGAATCAACGTGAGTTCTTCCACGGTACGAGCTTGCGTTCAACTTCGTTGAGGGCCATCGAGAACAGGAAGCCCAGCAATGCAATCACGATCAAGCCCACATACATGGTTTCCACCGAGAGGATTTCCCAGGCATTCCAGATCATGTAGCCGAGCCCGCTTTTGGCGCCGATCATCTCCGCGATCGCAATCAGCATCAATCCCAGGCCGAGGCCCAATTTGATGCCGCTCATGATATGCGGCACCGCGCCGGGAAAGGCGATAGTGCGGAAAGTCTGCCAGCGGCTGGCCTTGAAATTGCGTCCGACATCGAGATAAATCTTGTTGATTTCGAGTACACCGATGGTCGAATTGATCAGCACCGGATAGAACACACCGATGGCCACCATCACAATCTTGGAAGCTTCACCGAGACCGCAAATAAGCAGGATCAATGGGAAGATTGCGCTTTTCGGCACCGGATAAGTGGTCGAAATCAGCGGATCGATAAAAGCCCGCAACGGGCGATTCAAACCCATCCCTATCCCCAGCAGCAAGCCGGGAATACCGCCCAGGAAAAAGCCCCAGAACAGGCGCTGCAAAGTGGCCCAGGTGTTATTCCATAAGCTGCCGTCGCGCACCAGCTCCACCAGCGTCGAGAAGATGCTGGAAGGCGCGGGGAAAAATCTGGCATCGAGAAAACCGACCCGCACCAGGATTTCCCAGATGATCAGCAGCACGAACGGCGAGGCGGCGCTGATCAGGCGATCGCGGTTGCCTGCACTGAGGCGCCAGCCGCTGCCGGCTGCTTTGACCTTCGGTAAAGTCTTTGAACCTTCGGATAAGACGCTCATGCTTTGACACTCCCTTCGCCCTGCGCGCGGGCGGTTTGCACTTCATCGCGCAACTGCCCCCAAATCGAATACACCAACTCGCCATACGCCGGCCGGGCGCGCAGCGCCAGCACTTCGCGCGGCCGCTCGAACGGCACATCGATAATCTGTTTGGTGCGTCCCGGTTGCGCTGTCATGACCATGATTCGGTCACCCAGCGTTACCGCTTCATCCACGCTATGCGTAATGAATAGCACGGTCTTGCGGGTTTCTTCCCAGATGCGCAACAGCTCTTCCTGCAACAGCAACTTGTTTTGCTCGTCGAGCGCCGAGAACGGTTCATCCATCAACAGGATATCCGGATCGTTGGCGAAGGCGCGTGCGATCGAAACCCGTTGCCGCATCCCGCCCGACAACTGATGCGGATAAGCATGGGCAAATTTTGTCATGCCGGTGCGGTTCAGGTAATGACCGACCACCTCGGCGATTTCGCCTTTCGGCCGTTTGCGCAGCGTCAAACCATAAGCCGCGTTTTCATAAACAGTCATCCAGGGAAACAGCGAGTCGCCCTGGAAGACCATTGAATTAGCCGGACGGTTGGCTGCCGGCGCGCTGACCTCGACACGGCCGGAAGTAGGCTCTTCAAGACCGGCCAGAATGCGCAGCAAAGTTGTTTTGCCGCAGCCGCTGGGGCCGACAATCATGAAGAAACAACCGGTCGGAATATCCAGCGAGACGTTATCGAGCGCCGTGACAGTGCCGCCGGCGGTCGAAAAACTCTTGGTCAGATTTTGCAATCTGATCTTGGGCGCGGCATCCAATGTATTCGACGTATTAGACATATTCAAAGTAGTTTGCATGAGTTTATTTTTTCTTTTTGTACGGACCAAGGTCTTTCGCCGCGGCTGCCGCAAAAGAGTTGTCGATCACTTGTTCGACCGCTACATTGCCTTTAACCAGTCCTTCGCCCTTGAAGAAAGCCAAATCATTCCTCAGGCTCGGCGCATCCACGGTGCCATTGGGATTGCACCCCTGAACACTGATAGCGCGATAGACGGCTGGATCTTTGACGTTGGTGTATTCAGTCAGGATCGAAATCACTTCGTCGGCGTTAGGGCCGGCGAGTTTGCCGTCTTTCAAGGCATCGTTATAGTCGCGCACGGCATGCAGATAGGCGCGCATGAAACGTTTCGCCGCATCCGGATTGTTCTTGATGAAGCCGCCGGAATACAACACCACGGCCAGTTGATGATTCGGATAAATCACATCGTCGCCCATGATGCGTACCGCCGCGCCGCTCTGGACCGCTTTGGTTGCCGAAGGCTCGGTGGTCAGGGCTGCATCGACCGCTTTGTTTTGCAAGGCCAGCACGTGTTGCGGAAAGGCCAGGTAAACACGTTCGACGTCGGCGCTGGTAAGGCCGGCCTTTTTCAGCGCTTCGTTAAGCGTCGATGTCGAGCCGCTGCCGGGCGCGCTGCCGGCGATCTTCATGCCCTTCAAATCCTTGAGCGATTTGTAGCGGCCGCTATCGATCAGATCCTTGCGCACCAGCAATGGCTGATAGCCATAACCCGGCGGGGTCGATCCCTTGTCGGCCACGATCTTGATTTCAATGCCGCGCGCTACAGCGTTATACAAACCGACCGATACCGAACCTGCTCCCACTTCAATCTGACCGGCGCCCAGCGGCGCGACCATCTTGGCGCCGGAGTCGAAATTAATATAACTGACCGCCAAGCCTTCCTGCTTGAAATAGCCCTTCTTGTCGGCGATGAAAAAGCCCACATCGCTGCTCGCGTTGGCCAAGCCTACCCGCACCGGAATCATATCTGCGGCCTGTCCTGCGGCACTGGCCAATAAGGTGGCGAATGCCAGACAGACGCCGATACAGCGCCGGGTTAATCTGAAATGATTCATGTGTGTATGTCTCCTGGAAGATCTATCGTTATCGACTTAGTCCGATACTGTGCGTCTGCTTAGCCTTAGCCTTAATCTTATTAACCAACCAGGTCATGCGTGCCCGCCGCAAACAACTCTTCGATGGTAAAGGGCTGCTTGATAATACCTTGCTCGCCGGCCAGGCGGATCACCATTTCGAGCATTTTCCGGTTCGGCTCGATGCCGTAAGGCAGCGGATCGGCGCCGGTGATTTCCATCACGCGCGCATAGGTTTGATCGGCTGCGCTCGGTTGGGCGATCTGCTGGTTTTTCAGACGCTCGATATACGGCTTCTTGGCTTCGGCAAACAACATGAAAAGCTCTTTGGCCAGCCCAGGTTGCGCTGCCAGCAATTCATCGCGCACCACCAGGGTATGGTTGATCGGATAATAGCCGGTCGCCTTCAATGCCGCGAAACCGGCTTCCCTGGCTTGTGGAATCAAGGGCTTGATGATCGGGTTATCGATCGTCATGCCGGTAGCTGCCACGACTTCGCCGGCGATCAACATTTGCTCCAGATTGCGGCCCTTTTCGACCGGCTGCACATTGGCCGGCGCCTGGTATTCGGCCACGTGTTCATCGCCGGACAAGATCCAGTTGATCTTGTTCAGATCGACGCCGTATTCGTGCTGCAGCACGCCGCGCGCCCACACGCCCGTGGTCACGGTATAACCGCGATTGACGGCAACCTGCTTGCCTTCCAGATCCTTCGGGCTATGCAGGCCGACGGTGGTGTTGTGCAGAATTGCGCCGTGGTGAAACGCGCGCACTAGAAATATCGGCAGCGCGGTAATGCGCTTGCCGGCGGCGCGGGCGCACATATAGGTGGTCATCGCCATTTCGCTGATATCGAATTCGGCGCCGCGCACCATGCGGCGGAAGGCCTGGATGATGGCCGGCACTTCTTCGAATTCGAATTCGAAACTTTGCGGCTTGAGGCTACCGTCTTTGAGCGCTTGCGTGTGTCCAAGCGTCTGGAATGCGGTCTTCATTTTTTGTTGGGCCATTCTGGCTATCTCCGTAAAATTATTCGATTGTTCGGCCCACGGCCGCTTCGAAATAACAATCGCCGCCGGGCCCATATGGGCCGCAGGCGGCGACTTTAAACATGCAGGGAGTGTTCGATCCTGCTTAAACCGAGGTTAAAGGCTGGCCTTCGTGCGCGATCAAGGCATCCTTGGCGGCGTCCTTGAAGGCGACATCCGGCGGCAACACCAGCGATGCGGAACGCACGCGATGGGTCACCGGATCCAGGCCTGGAGGCGCGATGCCTTTTTGCATGGCCTGAACCGCCTTGCGCAGACGGTGACGCGCCATGATGATGCCGTTGTCGGTCGAGACCAGATTCTCTTTGCTGCGGTCCGCGATCGGGCCCATGCTTTCTTGCAGGGACGAATCTTGAATCGCGATGCCGGAGATGCCGGAAAAGCTGATTTTCGCCTTTTGCGCAGCGCGGTCCATCAGGTAGTCGTTGCTGCTGTTTTGCACCGGGATGAAGGTGCCTGGAATCAGTTTGACGTGAATACCGTGGCCGTCTTCCATCGCCTGGACTTCCGTTGCCGATAGATCGCGCGCCGGATGGTAGTCGTAGCTCCAAGACCAGCAGCTTTCATCGTCGATAGGGATCCAGAAGTGACCGTGGATAGGATGGTCGCCGCGTGGAGGAATGGCGGTAAAGCATGGCATGACCCATTGGGTGATGCGCCAGTAGTAATTGCCATTTTCGGCATTGCGGCGTGCGCCGATCAGCAGGCCGCCTTCGGATTCGACCACTTCGAATTTGACCTGGAAATCCTGCAGATTGTATTGATTGCCCTTGGCGCCCTTGAACAGCGGATCGTGTTCCAGCGCACCGCTGTGCAGGAACGACACGTGGCTGGAATCGATGCCGCCTTCCATGGCTTGCAGGTAATTACATTCTTGATGACGCTTGGAGACGTAGCTGCGCTTTGGACCGACCATGGCGAATTCATACTCCGGCAGTGCCGGTTGCAGTTCAGGCGGGCCCATGTAGGTCCACAGGATGCCGCCGCGATCGATCAGCGGATAGGACTTCAGTTTGATTTTTTTGCAGTAGCCGCTCTCGGCCGATTCGGATGGCACATCGACGCATTGGCCGGTAGTGTCGTATTTCCAGCCATGATATGGGCAACGCAGGCCGCTTTCTTCGTTGCGGCCAAACCACAGAGAAACGCCGCGATGCGCGCAAAATTCGTCGATCAGACCCAGCTTGCCTTCGCTATCCCGAAACGCAATCATGCGCTCCGACAACAGCTTCACGCGTACCGGCGGGCAGTCGTTTTCCGGCAGTTCGGAAGACATGATGGCCGGTATCCAGTAGCGGCGGAACAGATCGCCCATCGGGGTGCCGGAGCCGGTCTGCGTCAGCAGTTCGTTTTGTTCGCGTTTGGTCATTTCACATTCCTCAAAAGAGCTTCTTCGTCAATCAAATCCTGGATCCGCGGCCTGCCCGCCTTTGCTTAACAGCGAGGGGTCAACTCTAAATTATCGTTCTTTTATACGGAAC
>JAQGNR010000194.1 GCA_028291765.1 Herbaspirillum sp. | reverse complement strand
TCGACAGCGCAGGAAGCGACAGACATCTGATAGGACAGCCGAACGGCCCGATCACGGCCACGCAACGGGAAGCGCTCACCCATGCGATGCACGGCATCACGCCGGTTGCAGCGCGCTATGAACAAAGGGCGGGAACCGTCAACATCGCCGGCATTTGGTTGACGCGCCCGGAATTGCACGCCATCGTCGAAAAAACGATGCACGATCTGATGCTCGACACCTACTATCCCATCGGCACCTCATTACATGCGATCGCCAGCATCCTGCGGCGGCTCGGCCCACTGCATGGCATCGTTGCCGATCAGTTTCAGTTCAGCGATCCTGCCGCGGTGATGCAAGCATTTAACCGGCTCAGCAATGCCTGGCACAGCGATCCGCATTTCGCCGTTGCGCCGGCCTTGTGCGCTGCCCGTTATCTGGCGCAAACCAGTAATGTGCTATTTCTCGATACGCAATCGCCGCGTTCACCGACGCAACAAATCGAGCAGCAGCTAGGTGCCGATTTCCTTGCAGCCATACACAATGCCGGCGACACCGCCGGGACCGCATACTGGCAGCAGGCAATTAAAAGATTTTCCAAAAGAACGCCGCCAAAACATCTGAGCGATACCGTTTCACGCGCTGAGCCCAGCATAAGCGCGATTCATGCCGGCCTGAAAGCGCGCGCCAACGCGTTAAAGCACGCGCCGGAAGCGATCCGTTATGCCAATAGCAGCGATTTGAGTCGGCAACTTTGCAACTATCTGGCACAGCGTTTGCTGGCGCAAGCGCCATTGCCGCGCTATGACCAGGATGCTCAGATCGACAGGATTCTGCGTCAAAAACTGGCAATGACGGATGCCGATCTATTGGCTAAAACCCCCATTCCCGCTGTGTATTCTCCATTTTTGGGACCGCCGCTGCCACATGAAACAATCGCCATGACAGCGTCGGAAGAATTTAAAAATCGTATGAATCTTTTCAATGCAAATATGGCATTTAAAGGCCGCACCATCAACACCGCGCATGAATTGAATCTTGCCAAAGAAGACGCCGCAGCCTTGCTGGCCGACAATCCGGTCATCACCGCCAAGGCAAAAGAAATTCTGCGGCAAAAAGCCAGCGTCGGCTCTCAGGAGAGCATCGATCAAATGGGCTTATCGATGGCGCGCGGCATCGTCGGATTACCGCAAACAACGACATTGCAAGAAGAACTGCTGGGACTCTTCGAGACGCTATTTCGCAGCCCGACAATCTCGACAATTGTCACCGCGCTAGCCAGCGGAGATTCGCGGCAAATGCTGCAACTATTCCCGTTTGTGATCCCGCTGTACGACATTGAAGAAGGCATCAGGCTGCATGACCGCAAGCGGGTACTTGAGGGCGCCGTCCATTTAGGTGAAGACGCGATATTCACGGTGCTCGGCGCCGGCGTGGAAAACATCATGCGGCGGCAATTGGCGCACGGCACCGAAGCCATGTTGCTCGCGCGCACTCGAATGTCTCCCGCCGAACGCGCCGGCGTCAATATGATGGGCGACATGATGGAGATGTACCCGCAGATATCGCCGACGCAACTGACGCAACGCAGGGTGATGATTGCGGAAGATACATTCAGTGTGCTGGCTACTGCAGAGACCGCAGACACGGCAGACATGGCCGCCGCGGCGATCGGCCCGGCGGCCGAAACCGTACCGAAGACGCCCAATACGATGGTAGCGCCCCGGCATCGACCGGATTGCAGTGCGCACCACTCGCTATTCCTGCTGGATGAAAAACGCACGGTAGCAGTCGAGCCGATCGACGACGGCTTCCGGGAGACGGATTTGCGCGGCAACATCATTGCCGACGCACCGATGATTTTTGGCGATCTCAAGTCCGGCCGCGGCTACCGCCTAAACCGCAATGTCGGTTTGCTGGGAGGCGTGGCGGCGATAGAAAAGCCGACTTTACTGGCGCGCAACACCGTCAAGGATGTTCTGCTTTATTGGAAGCCGCTGGCGGCATTGCGCAACATCCGCCTAAGACGCCCGGATCCGAAAATGATCGTCAATGCGCTCTTTGAACCCTCGGACCATCCTTTGTATCCCGCCTTCGAAAAATTCTGGCAAAAGGCCTATGCGCTCTCCGACACCGCCGTTGCCATCATGAATGCAGCACATGACAAGCTGATATTCCGGGGCAATTGCGAAGTCAAATTCGACGCCGCCACAGCGACCGCATGCGGCGGTGCGATCTGCCTGCTTGCCGATAAGGCAC
Source organism: Herbaspirillum sp. (assembly GCA_028291765.1). Taxonomy (GTDB): domain Bacteria; phylum Pseudomonadota; class Gammaproteobacteria; order Burkholderiales; family Burkholderiaceae_D; genus Herbaspirillum. Next base: position 1,190 of record JAQGNR010000194.1, on the reverse strand, counting down.
TGGCCCAAAAAAAGTACGTATCGATCGGCGGCACGGTGCGTTTTCAACGCCATCGCATGTGGCTCCACGAAGCCTTGCACTGGCTGGCGCAGACCAAAGATATCGCGCCGGAGCAAGCGCATAACCATCGCGGCGGCACGATCTATTTAACGGAGCGGATCTTATCGGAACTCGGCGAGTATCCCCCGCCGCCGGCGCGCCTGGCCTACAAGATGCCGCCGGTTTTCAACCCCGCTGCCAGACCGCACCATTCATGGGCCTCGAACTTGCGTGTTCTCAACGACTGGGCCGTGGCCGAAGATAAGCTGCTGGACCAAACCCTGGACGCCGGCCGGGATTTCCCATCCTCGCAGATGATCGCAGGGCAAAATATTGCGGAGCGCGTTACCGTCCGCCAGGGCCTGGCGTTCATCGATTACATGAAATCCCACAAACAACGCCCAACCGAAAATGTGCTGCATTTATTTCAGATGGTGCGCGATGCATTCGCCGTCTCCTCGCATATCGATCATTCGGGATTCATGAAACAACTGATCACCCACAGCAAAACCTTCCGCGCCATCGCGCAGGCCTGGTCCGCCAAAGCGCAATACGCTCGCATCACGATCGACCGGCTCGATTTTAATCATAGTGAGCTGCCCTCGGCATTCACGCATCGGACCCACCTCAGTGCCGGCAAAAAAATCTGGCTCAACCGTCAGAAGCTTTATTACCATTCCGATTCCGGTCTTGCGGCCGTTACGCAGATTCGCCGGTATGCCGGCGCCTTGATCGACTTTTTTCTCAGCGAAATGATCCCCGGTAAATCCTATTTGATTTTGCCCGATGGATTCATCGATCGTGGTTTAAGCATCGTGCTTGAAAACGAAGTGCTGCGGCAGATCGGCGACCCTTCGCCGCCACGCATCTGCGCCAGATTGACGCCCGATCCCGAGTCTTATTTGCAACATCAGAGCAACGTCAACCGTGCGGCGGTCAGCGAAAACGGCTACCTGCGTCAGGTAGCACGGGGCGGCGTGTCTTCGCAATCGATTCATGCCGACGACGACATATTGGCGCTGTCGGATGAGCATTTTGCAGCCTAAGGCAACGCCGCTGAAGTGCCATGGGTGGCCAGGGCGTCAGGCGGGCTGTGGCGGATGTTTGTGCGCAGTGAGGTAAAGAAAGGAGGAGGCCGAAGGCCGCCGGAA
>JAQGNR010000158.1 GCA_028291765.1 Herbaspirillum sp. | reverse complement strand
ATTCTGCTTCTCATCCTCGCTTGGCTGACGTGCCCTCCGGAGCTGATCCGGCGGCGCGCGTGGCCGCGCTCAAGGAAGAGCTGCAGCGCCATAATTACGCTTATTACGTACTCGATGCGCCGACGGTGCCGGATGCTGCTTACGATCAATTGTTTCTTGAGCTGCAGCAATTGGAGCAGGCCCATCCAGAGCTGGCGACGCCGGATTCGCCGACGCAACGGGTCGGCGCCGCGCCGCTGGCTGTATTCGAACAGGTGCGCCATACGGTGCCGATGCTGTCGCTGGGCAATGGTTTTTCCGATGAGGACATCGTCGCTTTCGATAAGCGTGTCACCGATGGGCTGGAGCTGGCCGCCGGCGCTGCCGTCGAGTATGCGGCGGAACTTAAGTTCGATGGCCTGGCAATCAGTCTGCGCTATGAAAATGGCCGCCTGGTGCAAGCGGCCACGCGCGGCGATGGCAGCAACGGCGAAAACGTCACCACGAATATCCGCACCGTGCGCGCAATACCGTTGACGCTGCATACGAAGACGCCGCCGGCCGTGCTTGAGGTGCGCGGCGAAGTCTTGATGTATAAGGCCGATTTCGAACGCCTCAATCAACGTCAGCGCGCTGCCGGCATGAAGGAGTTCGCCAATCCGCGCAACGCCGCTGCAGGCAGTTTGCGGCAACTGGATTCACGCATCACAGCCAGCCGCGCCCTGCGGTTTTTCGCCTATGGCATCGGGGTGCTCGATGGCGAGGGCCAGGGTATTGCCATGCCGCCGTCGCATTCCGCCCTGCTGGACTGGTATCGGCAATGCGGCTTGCCGGTCTGCCAGGAGCGCGCTGTGCTCAATGGCGCTGCCGCCTTGCTGGATTTTTATCGCGGCATCGGCGCCAAACGCAGCGCGCTGCCGTATGAAATCGATGGCGTGGTCTATAAGGTCAATCGCCTGACGCAGCAACAGCAACTCGGCTTTGTATCGCGTGCGCCGCGCTTTGCGCTGGCGCATAAATTTCCGGCCGAAGAAGCCTTGACGCAAGTGCTCGATATCGATGTCCAGGTGGGCCGCACCGGCGCCATTACGCCGGTGGCCCGGCTCAAGCCGGTGCTCGTCGGCGGCGTGACGGTGACCAATGCGACCTTGCACAACGAAGACGAAGTCCGCCGCAAGGATATCCAGATCGGCGACACCGTCAGCGTGCGGCGCGCCGGCGATGTCATTCCGGAAGTGCTGGCCTATGTCCCGGAACGGCGTCCGGCCGATGCCAGGCCGTTCGCGATGCCGACCGAATGCCCGGTTTGCGGCTCGCCGATCGTGCGGCTGGAAGACGAATCGATCGCGCGTTGCAGCGGCGGTTGGGTCAAATGCGCAGCGCAGCGCAAAGGCGGCTTGCAGCATTTCGCATCGCGGCGCGCCATGGATATCGAAGGGCTGGGCGATCAATTGATCGAGCAACTGGTCGATAAGCATGTCATCACGACCGCCGCCGATCTGTATAAACTGGGTTTGACCGCGTTGTCGGAACTGGATCGGATGGCCGATAAATCGGCGCAGAATGTCCTGGCGGCACTGGAAAAATCGAAATCCACCACGCTGGCGCGTTTCATCTATGCTTTGGGCATCCGCCATACCGGCGAAGCCACCGCCAAGGAACTTGCACGTCACTTCGGTAGTCTGGATGCTTTACTGGATGCCAACGAAGAACAATTACTGGAAGTGGCCGACATCGGTCCGGTCGTGGCGCATGCATTGCGTGAATTTCTGGACCAGCCACTCAATGGCGAATTGATCGCCCAGTTGCGCGCAGCCGGTGTGCACTGGCCTGAAACCGAAGCCAGCGATCCCGCCGGCAAACCGCTGCTGGGGCAGACCTTTGTGCTGACCGGCACTTTACCCACGTTGACGCGCGATGCGGCGGCGGCCATGATTGAAAACGCCGGCGGCAAAGTAGCAGGTTCGGTCTCAAAAAAAACCAATTACGTCGTGGCAGGCGCCGAAGCCGGTAGTAAACTGGAGAAGGCCGAGCAACTGGGCATTACCATTCTGGATGAAAACGCATTACTAAAATTGTTGGAGCAGGCATGACCCAAAGAATTACCAAAGCTGTTTTCCCGGTGGCCGGTCTCGGCAGCCGCTTTTTGCCGGCGACCAAGGCGCAGCCCAAGGAAATGCTGCCGATCGTCGATAAGCCGCTGATCCAATATGCGGTGGAAGAAGCGGTGGCCGCAGGCATTACCGAAATGATCTTCATCACCGGCCGCAACAAGCGCGCGATCGAAGACCATTTCGACAAGGCATATGAGCTGGAGACCGAGCTGGAAGCGGCCGGCAAATTCGCCCTGCTGGAGTTCGTGCAGAACGTCATTCCTAAACATGTCAATTGCATTTATATCCGCCAATCGGCGCCGCTGGGCTTGGGACATGCCGTGCTCTGCGCGCGTCCGGTGGTCGGCAACGAGCCGTTTGCCGTGCTGCTGGCCGACGATTTCATGGATGTCGATGCCGGCGTCAAACCGGTGCTGGCGCAGATGATCGATGTGTATTCGCGCGAAAGCAGCAGCGTGCTGGCGGTGCAGGACGTGCCGCGCAGCGAGACCAAGCAATACGGTATTGTCAGCGCCGATCCTTATTTGCCGGATTTGGAAAAGGTGAAGGCGATTATTGAAAAGCCGGCGCCGGAGCTGGCGCCTTCCACGCTGGCGGTGGTCGGCCGCTACATTTTGACCGGCGAAATTTTTAAGCATCTGGCCGGATTGGAACAAGGGGCCGGCGGCGAAATCCAATTGACCGACGGCATTGCGGCTTTGATGCGCCACGAGCAGGTATTGGCCTATCGCTATGCCGGCCAGCGTTACGATTGTGGCTCTAAACTGGGTTACCTGAAAGCAATGCTGGCAATGGGTTTGAAGCATCCGGAAACCGGCGCCGCATTTGCCGAACATGTGACTGAGCATGTGCAGCAGATGCCACGCAATTGAGCCACAATTGATCTGCCTTGATGCCATACAACGGAGCCGGCAATGAGTATTCGTGAAATATTGAAAATGGGCGATCCGCGCTTGCTGCGTCAAGCCGAGCCGGTGACTGAATTCGGCACGCCGGAATTGGCGGCGCTGGTCGCCGACATGTTCGATACCATGCGCGCCGTCAATGGGGCGGGCCTGGCGGCGCCGCAGATCGGCGTCAATCTGCAATTGGTTATTTTCGGTTTTCAACAAAATCAGCGCTATCCGGATGCGCCCGAGGTCCCGGAAACGGTGCTGATCAATCCGCTGCTCAGTCCCTTGTCCGAAGAAATCGAAGACGGCTGGGAAGGCTGTTTGTCGGTGCCCGGTCTGCGCGGCGTGGTGCCGCGCTGGAGCCGTGTGCATTATGAAGGCGTCGATCAGGAAGGCGGCACCATCAGCCGCGATGTCGATGGATTTCATGCCCGGGTGGTGCAACACGAATGCGACCATCTGATCGGCATTCTGTATCCGATGCGTATCGAGGATTTCACGCAGTTCGGTTATACCGAAATACTCTTTCCGGAGCTCGATCAGCAAGCCGACGACTGAGGTAGATCCGGTCAAGTTCGGCTTTTCACGCAGCGATGCAGGCCACGTTTGCTAAGAAGCGAAATGAAGGGCAAGGCGGACTGTTGCGGGCTGTACGGATGTTTGTGCTCCGTTCGTGTCATTCCGGCGGCCTTTGGCCACCTCCCTTCTTTACCTCACTGCGCACAAACATCCGCTACAGCCCGCCTGACGCCCTTCATTACCGGCGTGCTTGCGCTCGATGTGACACTCAAGCGCAGCGGGAATTTAAGTTTGGCGGCACGCTATACGCTGGAGGGGGCTTCGGTATACCGCCCAGACGGCGGATGTAAGGTTACCCCGCGAGGCCTTTGGTCAGGAGGTCCGCAGTCAACTGGTTGAGATCGCTGCCCTGCGCTTTGGCCAGCGCCTGCAATTGCTGCACCAGGGCGCCATTGAGCTTGACCGCAAACGGCACCAGCCCCAGCGCCTGATCGCGCTTGCGCTGTTCACGCCGGTCTGTCGCGATCGCGTCGCCGCCGCCAAAGCCTGTTGCGCCGGGCGCGGTCATTTTGCCCATCAGTTTCTTGGCGTCGCTCTTTGCCATTCCGGTCTTTTTCATTGTTTATGGCCTCATTGATTCAAACCGGACATTCTACGCAGTATGGGCGATTCACGCGTTTCGACTTTCTTCGGGGACTGAACCCGGCCTCTGACAGGCCCTAGAACAGACCCCTAAAACGGTGGCTTATCGGGACAACAACCTGCCATACGCTCAAGCATAATCAGCTTATCTGAAGTTGCCCCTACCTCTGTCGAAAATCATTAATACAATGCCAACAAGATTTATTTGCACCCGTTTGGCGGCAGGAGATGAAAATCGGCACGCTGCCGATATCAGGCCGGCTATGAAAATTTGCTGCTGTTTGGGATATAAAAAAGCAAAGAGAGGAGGGGCCCTTGAAACCAGCAGAGCCACCGAATAAATTGAGTTCCTCCAAGGAATTCGACTTCACGACCCGCGATTTCGATCGGGTCCGCGATCTGATTTATCGGCGCGCCGGGATTGCGCTGGCTGAAAGCAAGCAGGAAATGGTGTATAGCCGGCTGGCAAGACGCTTGCGGGCCACCGGGATTGACTCGTTCATCAACTATCTGGATACACTGGAAAAGCAGCACGAAAGCGACGAATGGGAAGCCTTCGTCAATGCGCTGACCACCAATCTGACCTCATTTTTCCGCGAAGCGCATCACTTTCCGATCCTGGCCGAGCATGTCAAGGGACGGCGCGAAGTCAACGTCTGGTGTTCTGCCGCCTCGACCGGGGAAGAGCCGTATTCCATCGCCATTACCCTGTGCGAAGCCTATGGCACATTGACCCCGCCGGCCCAGATCATCGCCACCGATATCGATACCAATGTACTGAACGTGGCAGCCAATGCCGTCTATCCGGTCGAGCGGATAGAAAAGATGTCGCCCGAGCGCTTGAAGAAATATTTTTTGCGTGGCACCGGCGCCCAGGCCGGCATGGTCCGGCTGCGGCCGGAACTGCGCAAGCTGATCACTTTCCGGCAACTTAATTTGCTGGCGGACAGTTGGCAGTTGAGTGGAACGTTCGACGTTATTTTCTGTCGCAACGTCATGATTTATTTTGACAAACCAACACAGGGTAAGATTTTGAGCAAATTTGTTCCGTTGATGAAACCGGACGGTTTGTTGTTCGCGGGCCATTCCGAGAATTTTTTATATGTGTCCGATGCACTCAAACTAAGAGGAAAGACGGTCTATGAGCTAGGGCAATCCCCTATGCACCGTCCCGGGAAATAAGTGATGAACCAGATAGCATCTGAACAATTTGCGACCAACGTCTATTTCGATCGGACCTTCGATTGCGATGCGGCCAAAATTTTGCCGGGGGAATATTTCTTTACGCACAAAGATATGATGATCGTCACGGTGCTGGGATCCTGCGTATCGGCTTGCATACGGGATCGGATTTCCGGCATTGGCGGCATGAATCATTTTATGTTGCCCGACGGCGGCGGTGACAACGATAGCCCGGTATCGGCTTCAATGCGCTATGGCAGTTATGCCATGGAAGTATTAATCAATGATGTGCTCAAGGCCGGCGCCCGTCGTGAAAATCTGGAAGCCAAGGTATTTGGCGGCGGCAATGTATTGCGTGGATTTATTGCCATCAACGTCGGTGAGCGCAATGCGCAATTCGTGCGTAACTTCCTGAAGGCGGAAAATATTCGTGTCGTGGCGGAAGATTTGAATGACATTTTTCCACGCAAGGTGTATTTTTTTCCGCGCACCGGTAAAGTCTTGGTCAAGAAATTGAAGCAGATGAACAACAATACCGTGGTCAATCGTGAACAGGATTACGCGGTCCGTCTGCAAAAAACGCCTGTCGGTGGGGAAGTCGATTTGTTCTGAAGCAGGGGCGCAGGAGCGACACCACACTAGGTAGACCGGCAATAACAATGATCGGAAGCTGGAGCATGAAAATCAAAGTATTAATCGTTGACGATTCTGCACTCATCCGCGGCGTGATGAAGGAAATCATCAATAGTCAGCCGGATATGGAAGTGGTCGGCGTCGCGCCGGATCCGATCTTCGCGCGTGAATTGATCAAGCAGACTAATCCGGATGTTTTGACGCTGGACGTCGAAATGCCGAAAATGGATGGACTGGATTTCCTGGAAAAACTGATGCGTTTGCGTCCGATGCCGGTGCTGATGGTGTCGTCGCTGACCGAGCGCGGCTCCGAGATCACTATGCGGGCGCTGGAATTGGGCGCGGTCGATTTCGTGACCAAGCCGAAGATCTCGATCCAGAGCGGCATGCACGAATATACCGACATGATCGCCGACAAAATCCGCGCGGCGTCCAAGGCGGTGATCCGCGCGCGGGCAGTCAGCAGCAGCCCGAAAGATTCAGACGTATTGCCGCAGATCCGTAATCCCTTTACCAGTAGCGAAAAACTGATCATCATCGGCGCTTCCACTGGCGGCACCGAGGCGATCAAGGAGTTCCTGACCAGAATGCCGTCCGATTGCCCGGGTATCCTGATTACGCAGCACATGCCGGAAGGGTTTACGCGCTCGTTTGCGCAACGGCTGGATAATTTATGCAAAATTTCGGTCAGCGAGGCGGCCGGCAATGAGCGGGTGTTGCCCGGTCATGCCTATATCGCGCCCGGCCATTCGCATTTGACGTTGGTGCGCAGCGGCGCCAATTATATGACTTGCCTGGATCAGAATCCCCCAGTCAACCGGCACCGGCCTTCGGTCGATGTCTTGTTCAATTCAGCCGCGGGTGCGGCCGGCAAGAATGCCGTTGGCGTGATTTTGACCGGTATGGGCAAAGATGGCGCTTTGGGCATGCTCGAAATGCGTAATGCAGGGGCTTATAATTTTGCTCAGGATGAGGCATCATGCGTGGTGTTTGGGATGCCGCGCGAGGCAATTGCGGCTGGCGGAGCGCACGAAGTGCTGCCGTTGCAGGCGATGCCGGGACGGGTGCTGGCTTATCTGGCCGAGCATGGGAGCAGGGCGTTGCGGGTTTAATGCGCCGCGATCAGAGTTTGGTTTAACGCCCGACTGTAGCTATTTGATGTATTTTGCCGAAGTATAAAGAATGATGCTGTTGCGATATTAAAGTTTAATGCGCGATGGTCGATAGATATTCAATGAATGAACGAGGTAAATGATATGGCAGGTCCGAATACGCGATTTTTGGTGGTGGACGATTTTTCGACGATGCGTCGTATCGTGCGCAATTTGCTTAAGGAACTTGGCTACACCAATGTCGACGAGGCGGAAGACGGTGCGATGGCGTTGAACAAGCTGCGCAGCGAGCAATACGATTTTGTCGTCTCGGACTGGAATATGCCGGTCATGGATGGCCTGACCATGCTGCAAGAGATCCGCAAAGATCCTGCCTTGTCGAAATTGCCGGTGTTGATGGTGACGGCCGAAGCTAAAAAAGAAAATATTGTTGCCGCGGCCCAAGCTGGCGCCAATGGTTATGTTGTCAAACCGTTCACCGCAGCAACGCTGGACGAGAAACTGGCCAAGATTTTCGAGAAGATGAGCGCCGCGGGAGGCTAACGTGGACGGTCTTAAGCAACAACACCCGGTTGCGCCAGAAGCTGCTGCGCGGGAAGGCGGCCAAACCGAGGAGTTTCTGACGCGCATCGGGCAGATGACGCGTTCGTTGCACGATAATTTGCGTGGATTGGGGTTCGATCGCTTGTTGGAAAAAGCCGCGAGCGATATGCCGGATGCGCGTGATCGGCTGGAGTATGTAGCCCAGATGACCGAAAAAGCGGCGCAGAAGGTATTGAATGCGACCGAGCTGGCGCTGCCGCTGCAGGAAAAGATTCAACAGGATGCCGCGCAACTGAGCGGAGAATGGCAAGCGCTGCTGGCAGCGCCCTTCACCGAAGCCGAATACCGGGCCATGGCCGCCAAAAGCATGTCGGCATTACAACAAACACAGGACAACGCCAGCCTGACCCGCGCGCAGTTGATGGATATCATGATGGCCCAGGATTTTCAGGATTTAACCGGGCAGGTCATCAAACGGGTCACTGAGTTGGCCAATGATATCGAGCGGCAACTGGTGCAATTATTGGTCGATTATGCCCCGGCCGAGACCCGGCGCGAAGATAGCGGCCTGATGAACGGCCCGCAAATTCACTCCGGCGGCAAAGATGTGATCGCCGATCAGAGCCAGGTTGATGATTTGCTGGAAAGTTTGGGTTTCTGAGGTAAGGCTTTAAGCGCCATGGGCGGCTGTTCAGTGAAGGCGCCGTCAGGCGGGGTGTGGCGGGCTGTTGTGCTCCGTTCGTGTCCTCCGGCGGCCTGCGGCCACCTCCCCCTTTACCTCACTGCGCACAACATCCCGCCACACCCCACCTGACGGCGCCTTCACTGAACAGCCGCCCCATCCTTTATCCTCCGCTGCACCGTTCGGCGCAGCGCTATTTCTTTTCATTTCTTTTAAGAAATGCGAGGCCTTTTCGTGTTTATTCCCGCGATGGTTGCAGCCGCTTGTCGCCGATAATTGCGCCACAGGGGACTCGTGCCTGATTTTGGCGTGATGCCCCCCGATAAGGGGAGTCGGCGATGGCCGGAGAAAGCGATTTAGACCGTACCGAAGCCGCCACCAGCAAGCAGCTTGAAAAAGCACGCGACCAGGGCGACATCCCGCGTTCGCGCGAGACCGCTACCTGTCTGGTATTGCTGCTTGGCGGCGCCGGTGTATGGATGTTCAGCGGTAGATTGGCCGACACCTTGCGCCGGCTGATGGTCGCCTCTTTCACTTTCGAGCGCGAGCAGGCGTTCGATCCTGCTTTATTGTCCGGTCACCTGGCAGGCTATTGTGTCGATGTGCTGATCGCCATGGCGCCGATCGCCGGCCTGTTGCTGATAGCCATATTCGCCACGCCGATGATACTCGGCGGCTTTTTGTTCAATATGGAGACGATCGTTCCCAAATTCGGCAAAATGAACCCGATCAACGGTATCGCCAACATGTTTTCGCTCAATTCGCTGGTCGAACTCGGCAAAGCCAGCGCCAAAGCCGTGATGGTGGGAACCGTCGCCTGGCTGGTGATTTCGAACGAAATGGATGCGATGATGGGACTCGGCGTGGAAGCGCTTTCCACCAGTCCAGCGCATATGGGCGCCTTGATCTGGCATGCATTCCTGGCGATGGTCAGCGTACTGGCGGTGATTGCGGCGATCGATGTGCCGTATCAGGCCTGGAAATACGCCAAGAAATTGAAGATGACCAAAGAAGAGGTCAAGCAGGAACATAAGGAAAGCGAAGGCGATCCGCGCGTCAAGGGCAAGATCAGGCAGTTGCAGCGCGCAATGGCGCGTCGCCGGATGATGGCCGAGGTGCCGAAGGCCGATGTGGTTGTTACCAACCCGACACATTATGCGGTTGCGTTGAAATATTCAGAGTTCAGCATGGGCGCGCCGAAAGTGGTTGCCAAAGGCTCCGATGCAGTGGCCGTGCGCATTCGCGAACTGGCGCAGGAACACGGCGTGGCCATCATGGAAGCGCCGCCGCTGGCGCGCGCCTTGCATTTTCATGCCGACATCGGCGATGAAATTCCTGAGTCGCTCTATACCGCTGTGGCAGAAGTGCTGGCCTATGTATTCCAGTTGCGGGCTTTCAAGACTACCGGCGGCGCTTATCCAGATCGCCCTCACGACATTTCCGTGCCGCGCGAACTCGATCCGCTCGACCCTGCTTACGCGGCAGCGCGTGCACGAAAAATTGCTGCCGCCGCTGCAGCCGCTGCTTCTAGAGCGGCACAACATTCCGGATCGGCTTAATGAACAGTTTTATCAATGGCTTGAAATTACCGGCCTGGGTGCCGATTCGCAACGGCAAGCAGCTAGCTGCGCCGATATTGATCATCATGATGCTGTCGATGATGATCCTGCCGCTGCCGCCGTTTGCGCTCGATATTCTGTTCAGCTTCAATATTGCCTTGTCGATCATCGTTCTGCTGACCAGTATGTACACCGTCAAGCCGCTCGATTTCATCGCTTTTCCGGCAGTGCTGCTGGTGAGCACCATGCTGCGCCTGTCGCTCAACGTCGCCTCCACGCGCGTGGTGCTGACCGAAGGCCATGGCGGCCCGGACGCCGCCGGTAAAGTGATCGAAGCCTTCGGCCACTTTCTGATCGGCGGCAATTACACCGTCGGTATCGTGGTGTTTATTATTCTGACCATCGTCAACTTTACTGTTGTGACCAAGGGCGCCGGGCGTATCGCCGAAGTGGGCGCCCGTTTTGCGTTGGACGCGATGCCCGGTAAGCAGATGGCCATCGATGCCGATCTGAACGCCGGCATGATCGCCGAACCGGAAGCCCGCGCACGACGCAAGGAAGTGGCGCAGGAAGCCGAATTTTACGGTGCGATGGACGGCGCCAGTAAATACGTGCGCGGCGACGCGGTCGCCGGCATTATCATTACCATCATCAACATTGTCGGCGGTCTGATCGTGGGTATGGTGCAGCATGATCTGGCGTTTGCCGAGGCGCTGAACAAATACACATTGCTGGCCATCGGCGATGGCCTGGTGGCGCAGATTCCATCGCTAATTATCTCCACTGCAGCCGGTATGGTGGTCTCGCGCGTGGCCACCGATCAGGACGTCGGCGGTCAATTGGTGAATCAATTGTTCGCCAAACCGCAGGTGCTTTATATAACCGCCTCGATTATCGGCACAATGGGTCTGATTCCAGGTATGCCTCACTTTGCGTTCCTGCTGCTGGCGTCGTTGTTGGGCGGCTCCGCTTATATGGCGGAACAGCGCATGAAAAAAGCTGCGATCGCAGCCGCCGAACCGGTAGCAGCCGCCGCTGCCGCGCCGGAGGGCGAAGAAGCCGGCTGGCAGGATCTGATGCCGGTCGATATGCTGGGTCTGGAAGTTGGGTATCGCCTGATTCCGCTGGTCGATAAAGGGCAGGGCGGCGAGCTGTTGCGCCGGATCAAAGGCATCCGCAAAAAATTTGCGCAGGAAGTCGGCTTTTTATCGCCGCCGGTGCATATCCGCGACGATCTCGAATTGAAACCATCGGCTTATCGCATCTCGCTCAAAGGCGTCGAAATCGGCAAGGGCGAGGCCAACGCAGGCCAATTCCTGGCGATCAATCCCGGCATGGTCACCGGCCAATTGCCCGGCGTGGTGACCAGCGATCCGGCCTTCGGTCTGCCGGCCACCTGGATCGACGCCAGTCTGCGCGAGCAAGCCCAGGCCATGGGTTACACCGTGGTCGATTCCGGCACGGTGGTGGCAACCCACCTGAATCATTTGATCAACAGCCATGCGGCCGATTTGCTGGGCCGCCAGGAAGTGCAGCAATTGCTCGATCATCTGAGCAAGGACGCGCCGAAACTGATCGAAGACCTGGTGCCGAAACTGATTTCGCTGGCCGTGGTGCAGAAGGTGCTGCAAAATCTCTTGTCCGAAGGCGTGCATATCCGCGATATGCGCACCATTATCGAAACTTTATTGGAGCATGCCGGCCGCGTGCAGGATCAGGCCGAACTGACGGCGATCGTGCGGGTTGCGCTGGGCCGCTCGATTGTGCAGCAGATTTTCCCGACCGAAGTCGAATTGCCGGTCATGACGCTGGATAGCAAGCTCGAACGTTTGTTGATGCAAGCCCTGCAAGCCAGCGGTCCCGACGGCGCCGGTATCGAGCCGGGCCTGGCAGATACGCTGATCATGCAAACCGAAGCCTCGGTACGGCATCAGGAGCAACTCGGCCTGACCCCCGTCTTGCTGGTGGCCGGACCGTTGCGGGCACTACTGGCGCGCTTTTTGCGTCGTGGCATGCCGCAGCTCAAGGTATTGTCTCATGCAGAATTACCCGATTCAAAAACGATTAAAGTTACCAGCCTGGTTGGAGGGCAAGTATGAACGTGAAAAAATTTGTCGCAGCTTCATCGCGTGAGGCATGGCGTAATGTTCGCGAAACGTTGGGGCCGGATGCAGTGATCCTGTCCAACCGCACGATTAAGGACGGCGTTGAAATCCTGGCGATGGCCAATGAGGAAATGTCGACGCTGGCGACACCTGCGCCGGCCCGCTCGACAATGCGTCCACCCGCCAAAAAAACGATCGCTGAAGCGGATGAAGCGTATGCGCCGGCGATGTCGGCAGCCGCTTTCGTCGCGCATGAAGCATTGCGGGCAAAGTCTGAATCGGCGCCGTCGGTACAGGCATCTGTTGCCAAGCCGGCGCCTGCATCGGCACCGGCATCTGTACCTGCGCCGCAAGAACCGAGCCCTGCGGCTGCCCGCGTCTGGCGCAATCGCGCCGGCGCCAATTCCCCTACGCCGGCAGTTGCGTTGGCCGATGTCATGGCAGCGCGCCGCCTGCAGGCGGCTGCCACCGAAAACGCCGCCACGGCTTACAGCGAAGTGATGAAGGAAATCCGTCAGATGCGCGGTGCGCTGGAGTCGCAACTGGCTGAAATTTCCTGGGATCACACCCAGAAGCGCGATCCGCATAAGGCCGACGTGATGCGTGAAATGCTGGCTGCCGGTTTCAGCGCCAGCCTGTCGCGCCTGATGACCGAACATCTGCCGCCTGGCGAAAATGCGGCTGCCGGTCTGGCATGGGTCAAATCGATACTGGCGCGCAATCTGTTGACCATGAACAATGAAAATGAATTGCTGGAGCAGGGCGGCGTTTATGCGCTGGTCGGTCCGACCGGCGTCGGCAAAACCACTACCACGGCCAAACTGGCGGCACGTTGCGTGATGCGTCATGGCGCCAACAAGCTGGCGCTGATCACCACCGACGGCTATCGTATCGGCGCCTACGAACAATTGCGTATTTACGGCAAGATTCTGGGCGTGATGGTGCATTCGGTGAAAGATGAATCCGACCTGCGCATCGCATTGCAAGAACTTAAAGGCAAGCATACTGTCTTGATCGACACCGTCGGTGTCGGCCAGCGCGATCAGATGGTGGCCGAACAGGTCGCGATGCTGTCGGGCGCAGGTACGGAAGTCAAGCGCCTGTTGTGCCTGAATGCCACCGCCACGGGCAGCACATTAAACGAAGTGGTCCGTGCTTACAAAGGCGAAGGTCTGGCCGGTTGCATTATTACCAAGCTTGATGAGGCGGCAACTATCGGCAATGTGATCGATATTGTGATTCGCCAGAAACTCAATTTGTACTACGTCGCCAATGGGCAGCGGGTGCCGGAAGATTTACATATCGCCAATAAGTTGTATCTGGCCGACCGTGCATTTAAACAGAAGCGCGAAACAGCGCCATTTGAACTGCAGGATACAGAATTGCCGTTGATCGCCGGGCTGGCGACACGGGCAGTCAACGATAAGACCTTACGCGAGGTAATCATTGGTTAGTTATGCAGTCGATCAGGCCGAAGGTCTGCGGCGCATGTTGGAGCGCCCCAAGCCACGTCTGTTTACTTTTTTGTCGGTGTTGCCTGCGGTAGATAAGCAGGCAATGCTGTTTAATCTCGGCGCTTCGCTGCGAGAGGTGGCCAGTCACGTGCTGCTGCTCGATACCTCCAGCGGCGCCAATGGTTTCTATAATAAATTGCTGCGTCCGCGCATGGCGACACTGCTCGATGTGGCGCGCCAGGAACGCACGCTCGATGACGTGATTCAATCGCTGCCGCAGGGCATCGGTCTGGCGCTGCTGTCGCGTCAAGATCAGCCTGAAGCCTTGCGCCAGCATGCTGCGCGCATCGCCGCAGTATTCGACTCGCTGGCGGCGCAGGCCGATATCGTGATGTTCAATGGCGTGCTCAATGCGGACGATACTTTTCCCATAGCGGCCATGGAAAGCGGCGAGATTGTGATTCAGGTATCGACCAGTTCGACTTCGATCAAATCCGCTTATATATTGCTCAAACGCCTCAGCGATAAGTTGGGCCGTCGGCGCTTCAGTCTGCTGTTGACAGGCGGCTCGGAACAAGAGGGGCAAATGGTGTACGCAAATATTGCCCAGGCGGCCAGCCGCTATATGGCAATTGAGCTCGATCTTCTCGGTGCGGTGCCGGCCGACGAACATCTGGCGCGCGCTGCCGGACAGGGACGTACCGTGATCGATGCTTTTCCGTTGGCCAGCGCTTCGTTGGCATTCAAACGTATTGCAGGACATTTCTTGGCGCCTGCGGGCGCCTATGGAATACCGTCCGTCGGTATTCAGCTGGGGGTGTGACGTCTGATGTATAACGTCCATGGAAAAGCAGACAAAAATCACTTACTGACACAACACGGGCCTCTGGTAAAAAAACTGGCGCATCAGCTCAAGGCCAGGCTCCCGCCAAATGTCGAAGTGGATGACCTGATCCAGGCCGGCATGATGGGTTTGCTCGATGCCATTTCGCGCTACGAAGATACGCACGGCGCACAATTCGAAACGTATGCGGTGCAACGCATCCGCGGTGCGATGCTCGATGAATTGCGCAGCAGCGATTGGCTGCCGCGCAGCATCCGGCAGAATATGCGCAAAGTGGAAGATGCGGTGCAGGTATTGACGCAGCAATTGGGGCGCACACCGCAAGAATCCGAAATGGCCAAGCAGATGGATCTGACGCTGGTGCAATTCCAGACCTTATTGGGCGAGTGCGGCGGCCATCAATTAATTTATTACGAAGATTTCCACGATAGCGAGGGCGGCCATGAACATTTTCTGGACCGGTTTGCTGCCAGCGAGGGGCAGGATCCGTCGCAAGGCTTGATCGACGAGAGCTTTCGCTCTGCCGTGATCGATGCCATCAACCGCTTGCCCGAGCGCGAAAAAATCCTGATGGGTTTGTACTACGAACAGGAAATGAATCTGAAGGAAATCGGCGCCGTGCTGGGTGTTTCCGAGTCGCGCGTGTGTCAGTTGCATAGCCAGGCGATTGCGCGCATGCGTTCGACGTTGCGTGAGCAATCGTGGACTGGGGCGGTATAAGCCTCAGGGAAAAGATTTAGTCTTCGGACTTTTTTGGGCGGTATTTTTCTTTTGGTTTTATCTGTTGCGGTGATCCTTCGTCAGGCGGGGTGTGGCGCGTGGTTGTGGTCAGATCGTGTCATTACGGCGGCCAGGGGACACCTCCCATCTTTACCTCACTGCGCAAAACAACGCG
>JAQGNR010000132.1 GCA_028291765.1 Herbaspirillum sp. | reverse complement strand
TCTGCTTGCGATAAACCAGATACTTCAGCCAGATACTGCGCGGAGCAAACTTCCCAGTCATTGAGCCAGGCCCAATCCGAAGTGTCGATGTTCTTCATCCCGCCACCTTTTTGAGATGCGCACGCGGGGTGAATGGTGAGACGGCGGCTAGCTGCTCGTACAATTCGCGTTCCCGCGCTTCCACTTTGGTCGGCACGACAATTTGCACGATGGCGTACAGATTTCCGATCGACTTGTCGGCTGCGTGCAGTCCGCGTTTGGCAAGGCGCAGCCTTTGTCCGGCGGGCGTGCCCGGCTTGACACTCAATTCGACATTGCCATCCAGGGTTGGAATTTCGACCGTGGCGCCTAATACGGCTTCCCATGGCGTCAATGCAAGATCGATCGTGAGATCGTTGCCGCTGACGCGATAATACGGATGCGGGGCGATTGTCAGCACGATATACAGATCGCCCGGCTTGCCGCCGTCGCTGCCCGGCCCGCCCTTGCCGGCCAGACGCAAACGCTGGCCTTCCGACGATCCTTTGGGAATGTTGACGCGAAAGGTGCGCGCTACCCGATGCGGCAAACCATTGGCATCGTATTGCGGCAGTTCGAGCGTGACGTCCGTTTCGCCGCCGTGGTAGATTTTTTCAAGGGACACCGGGACCGTGACCGAATAATCCTCCCCCTGCATCGCAAAATGCTTATGCCCTCGCCCGGCGCCCCGGCTCGCTCCCGATCTGAATGCATTGAGCAGATCGGACAAATCCACATCGTCGAATATGGACCCGCCGGCGCCGTATTGCCGTTGCCATTCGGGCGGCGGCGTGAAATTTTGACCAGCGGGATGGCGGCCAAGACGGTCGTACTCCTCCCGCTTTTCAGGACTTTTCAGGGTCGCATAGGCTTCCGCAATTTCCTTGAATCTCTCTTCGGCTTTAGGGTCTTTGGAGACGTCCGGATGATACTTGTGCGCCAGTTTCCGATAGGCCTTCTTGATGTCGTCAGCCGATGCTGTCCGCGTCAAGCCCAAGGTCTCGTAATAGTCCTTGTATTTCATTGCGATCCTAAAAGAGACATCAATGCGCAAGGCATCATTGTGGTTTTACCTCTTTAAAGTCGGCGTCAATGGCGTCGTCCGGCGGCGGACCCGATTCCGAATTACCGGTACCGCTTGCCGCCTGCTTGGCCTGCTGCTCCTGCTGTGCCTGCTGCGCTTGCTGCTCCTGCGTTTGAGCATACATCTTTTCACCCAGTTTCTGAGAGGCGGCAGACAGGGTTGCAATCCCGGCGTCGATGGCGGCCTTGTCATCGCCTTTGAGCGCAATTTCCAGCTGCGCCACCGCATTCTCGACGCTCTCTTTTTCGGCTGCATCCAGTTTTTCGGCGTATTCGGTCAACGATTTTCGACTGGAGTGAATCAGGGCGTCGGCCTGGTTGCGCGACTCTGTCAACTCCCGCAGTTTCTTGTCGCTTTCGGCATTCAATTCGGCATCCTTGACCATCTTTTGGATTTCCGCTTCGTTCAAGCCGGAGTTTGCCTTGATCGTGATTTTGTTCTCTTTGCCGGTCGCCTTATCCTTGGCGCCCACATGCAAAATACCGTTGGCATCGATATCGAAAGTTACTTCGATTTGCGGCATGCCCCGTGGCGCAGGCGGAATTCCTTCCAGATTGAATTCCCCCAATGCCTTATTGCCGGCCGCCATTTCGCGTTCGCCCTGATAAACCTTGATCGACACGGCAGGCTGGTTATCGTCCGCGGTGGAAAATACCTGGCTGTATTTGGTCGGGATGGTGGTATTTTTTGGAATCATCTTGGTCATCACGCCGCCCATGGTTTCGATACCGAGCGATAACGGAGTGACATCCAGCAACAGCATATCTTTATGCTCGCCCGACAGCACCGAACCCTGGATCGCCGCGCCGATGGCGACGGCTTCATCCGGATTGACATCGCGGCGCGGCTCTTTGCCGAAGAACGCTTTCACCTTCTCCTGCACCTTCGGCATGCGCGTCATGCCGCCGACCAGAATGATGTCGTCGATATCGGCCACGCTGACGCCGGCGTCGGTAATCGCAATACGGCACGGGGCCATCGTCGCCTCGATCAACTCGTCGACCAATGACTCCAATTTGGCTCTGGTGATCTTTAAATTCAGATGGATCGGCGCGCCGTTTGTCATGGCGATGTAGGGCTCGTTAATCTCGGTCTGTTGCGTTGACGATAATTCGATTTTGGCGCGCTCGGCCGAAGCTTTGATGCGCTGCAAGGCGATCGGATCTTTTTTCAGGTCGATGCCGTTCATTTTCATGCATTCGTCGATAATGAAATCGATGACGCGCTGGTCGAAATCTTCTCCGCCCAAAAACGTATCGCCATTGGTCGCCAGCACTTCGAACTGTTTCTCACCCTCGACATTGGCGATGTCGATGATTGATATGTCGAAGGTGCCGCCGCCCAAATCGAAGACCGCAATCTTGCGGTCCTTTTTATCGGTTTTATCCAGTCCGAACGCCAGTGCTGCCGCCGTCGGCTCGTTAATGATGCGTTTGACGTCCAGACCGGCGATACGCCCTGCATCCTTGGTCGCCTGGCGTTGCGAATCATTGAAGTACGCGGGAACGGTAATGACCGCTTCCGTGACAGTCTCGCCGAGATAATCTTCCGCCGTTTTTTTCATCTTGCGCAAAATTTCCGCGGAAATCTGCGGCGGCGCCAGCTTCCTGTCGCGCACGGCAATCCAGGCGTCGCCGTTGTCGGCCTTCATGATATTAAAGGGCATTAATCCGATATCTTTCTGGACTTCCTTTTCATCGAATTTGCGCCCGATCAGGCGTTTGATGGCATATAGCGTGTTCTTCGGATTGGTAACGGCCTGCCGCTTGGCGGGCGCGCCAACCAGAATCTCGCCATCGGCCTGATAAGCGACGATGGATGGCGTAGTACGTGCGCCCTCCGAATTTTCAATCACTTTCGGTTGTCCGTTTTCCATGACGGACACACACGAATTGGTGGTCCCAAGATCGATGCCAATAATTTTAGCCATGATATTTCCTCGTCTGGTTTCCGGTGTAACGATCCGATTGCCGAGTGCCTATTGTTCCACTTGTTTGGAGCGCTGCATATCAGTCAAAGACAGCGGCGAATGCCAGTCGTTGCAAAAAAGATGGGTTTGATGCAAATCAAGGAGAACGAAATGCGCCGATATCGGGGCCGGCAGGCGTGAAAACGCGAAGAAAGGCGCCTCGCCAGGCGATTGTGCAGCTCGGCGGATTATTGCCTAAAGGAAACGCATTCGCTGTCGAAGCGTCGATATCGATGGAACCGGCGCAACACGATGTACAAACAATACGAAACAATGAATGAATCCCTCGGTCTTCTAGTCGAACCGGTGGCCGACCTCAGGAAAGCCGCACGCCTATTTCAATTAATCGATTGCACGGTCCGATTCACCATGACAGAAAGGTTATTCATGAAAGCGCTCATTTACCAGGGTCCGGGAAAAAAAGCATTGGAACAGCGTCCAAAGCCGGAAATCGCCGCAGCCACGGACGCGATTGTCAAAATAAGCAAAACCACCATTTGCGGCACCGATCTGCACATTCTCAAGGGTGACGTTCCCAGCTGTCAGCCCGGCCGCATTTTGGGTCATGAGGGCGTAGGCGTCATCGACCAGGTCGGGCCTGGCGTCACAGCGTTCAAGCCAGGCGACCGGGTGCTGATCTCCTGCATCAGCGCCTGCGGCAAATGTGAATATTGCCGCAGGCTCATGTTCTCGCATTGCACCACCGGCGGCTGGATCCTCGGCAATCGCATCGACGGCACGCAAGCCGAGTATGTACGCATTCCTTACGCCGATACCAGTCTCTATCCCATTCCCGACGGCGCCGACGAAGAAGCGCTGGTCATGCTCAGCGACATCCTGCCGACCGGTTTCGAATGCGGCGTGCTCAACGGTAAAGTCCAACCGGGCAATACCGTGGCGATCGTCGGCGCCGGACCGATCGGGCTAGCCGCGCTACTGACCGCCCAGTTCTACTCGCCAGCTGAAATCATCATGATCGATCTGGACGACAACCGTCTTGAAGTAGCGAAGCGCTTCGGCGCAACAACGACTATCAACAGCGCCAACGGCAAGGCTACCGAGACGATCAAGACCTTAACCGGTGGACGCGGCGTCGACACCGCGATTGAGGCTGTCGGCATTCCCGCGACTTTCGAGTTGTGCGAAAAAATTGTTGCGCCAGGCGGCATCATCGCCAACATCGGTGTGCATGGAACCAAGGTGGACCTGCATCTTGAGAACTTGTGGGATCGCAACATCACCATCACCACGCGGCTGGTCGATACCTT
>JAQGNR010000093.1 GCA_028291765.1 Herbaspirillum sp. | reverse complement strand
TGCGGCCGCCTCCCCCTCTACTTCACTGCGCACAACATCACGCCTCACAGCCCCGGCCTTTCCGACAGTCCTGAGCGCAGCAGGCGGATTAAGCCAGTTGCCGCGTCAGACTACCCGACGGATCGCGCCGCGGCATACCGGTGAAATTGAAATTAACCTCAGGCTGACGGCCCGAAACGATCTCCGCGATCGCGCGGCCCGAGCCGGCGCCCATGGTCCATCCCAGCGTACCGTGGCCGGTATTGAGAAACAGATTGCTGTATTTGGTTTTGCCGATATAAGGCACATTGGACGGCGTCAGCGGACGCAGACCGGCCCAATACACCGGATTGTCGTAATCGCAGGCATCGGGGAACAATTCGCGGGTACGGCGCGTAATCGCTTCGCAGCGGGTCGTATTCAGTTCGCGGGTATAGCCGTTGAGCTCGCAGGTGCCGGCTACGCGCAGCCGGTCGCCCAGGCGCGAGACCACCAGTTTGTAACCATCATCGGTCAGTGAGACCGTCGGCGCGCGCGCCGGGTCGAGCACCTTGTAAGTCCCGGAATAGCCCTTGCCGGGATAAATCAGCAGATTGACGCCCAGCGGTTTCAGCAATTGCACTGAAAAGCTGCCCATCGCGACCACAAAGGCATCGGCATGCAAGACTTGATGGCGGCCCTCGGCATTGATGATTTCAACGCCGGTAATGCGTGCCGAGGCGCCGGCGCCTTCGGTGATCAAGCGGGTGATGGTGGTATTAAAGCGGAAATCGACGCCGGCTGCGGCAGCACGCGCGGCCAGACCGGTGGTGAGCTTATAAACATCGCCGGATTCATCGGTTGGCGTAAAGTCGCCGCCGACGATTTTGTCGCGGATGCTCGCCAGCGCCGGTTCGATCCGCACCACTTCATCGGCGTCGACCGACTTGCGTTCGCAACCGAGTTCGGTCATCAGCCGCGCCGCCGGCAGCGAGGACTGGAATTCCCGTTCATCGGTGTAGAAATGCAGAATGCCTTTGGTCAGGCAGTCGTAGGGGATCTCGGTTTCTGCGCGCAGCGCCTGCAAGGTCAGGCGGCTGTATTCGCAAATGGCGACGATCTGACGGATATTTTCATTGTTACGGGCTGCGGTGCATTCGCGCAAAAAGCTCAGCGCCCATTTCCATTGCAGTAATTCGGGACGGAAACGATACAGCAGCGGCGCATCTTCCTTGCCCAGCCATTTCAGGATTTTCAGCGGCGCGGCAGGGTTGGACCAGGGTTCTGCATGGGAAACAGAAATCTGGCCGCCATTGGCAAAACTGGTTTCCTGCGCAGCGCCGGGCTGACGCTCCAGCACAGTGACATCATGGCCTTGCTTATTGAGGAACCAGGCCGAACTCGTGCCGATAATGCCTGCACCCAGTACGATTACTTTCATCACAATCTCCGTTACGAATGCATTAGGGTCTATTAACCACTAAATTCGCCGTGCAAATTTAGTGGTTAATAGACCCACATTGTAGAAAAATATAGAAAATTTTGCTTTGCATAATGCTGTCGATATTTTTTGTTTATAAACAAAGCATTGATTATTTGTTTTATAAAACAAAGAAAATATCTTAAAACTCTTTATTTTTCGTCATTCTGGTTTTTTCGATTTCCTGCTCGACGGCCAGCAGCACGCTCTGCTGTAGGGCTTGCTCAAGATTGACCTGGATTTGCGCGGTGAGCTGTTGCGTGACGTGCTCGAAGACGGTTGCCATTTGTTCGGCAATTTGCTGCTTCAGCAAGCTGTTGACCTGCCCCAGCAACTGCTGCAGTACCTGTTCCTGGATGTCCTGGGCAAGTTGTTGCCATTGTGCTTCGGGCGCTGCCGCCGGTGCAGCCGCAACCGGCCATGGCGTCCTGGCGGGCGTCGGCGCGATTTGATCGAATTGAGCGAATTGATTGGGTTGATCGAATTGATCGAATTGTGGAACCGGCGCTGCTTCTGCGGGTAATGCAGGTGCTGGCGCCAGCACCTCAGTCAGCAAGGGAATACTGCGATCGGATGGGGGCTGGGTTGGGAATTGACTCATACTGCCTGGGCCACAAAATGGGTCAGTGGATAACCGCGATCCTTGTAATAGCGATAGCGGTCGCGGCCTGCGATCTTGTCTTCTTCTTGCGCCGAGATGATTTCAAACATGCGCTCGAAGCGGGCAAAATGCGCCGGGGTTTGGCCCGATAGGTTAATCAGCACATGATGATGCGGCAGTTCGGCCTGATCGCCGGTAATCAGAATGACCGGGGTGTCGGCCGCATGCGGATGGGAAGCCGCGACGTGCGGCAGAAAATCGGTCGCGGAAAAGGTCCACAGCGCCTCGTCGAGCGCGGCTTGCTGCTGCGCATCGCGGCTCAATAACACGATGCGGCATTGCGCCGCCCGCGCCTTGCGCACCAGGCGGCAAGTGTAAGCCAGGCGGTCGGCGACATTGCTGTGGAAGTCGATGCGGGTCATGACGGCCTCCGCAATTATGCGGCCATGCCGCTATGGCGCAGCAGGGCGTCGATGCTGGGTTCGCGGCCACGGAAGGCCTTGAACGATTCCAGTGCGGAACGCGAACCGCCGACGGCCAGAATCTCATCGCGGAATTTGCGTCCGGTCTCAATCGACACCACATTCCCCGCATTTTCTTCAAACGCACTGTAAGCATCGGCCGACAATACTTCCGCCCATTTATAGCTGTAGTAACCGGCGGCATAACCGCCTGCAAAAATATGGCCGAATGCATTCTGATAGCGGTTGAACGCCGGCGGCTGCATCACCGAAAATTCGGCGCGCACTTGATCGAGTACTTGCTGTACATCGCTGCTGCCTCCACGGGCCTCGTCATTTTCATGCAGGCGCATGTCGAACAGCGACATCTCGACTTGCCGCAGCATTTGCATGCCGGACTGGAAATTTTTGGCGGCGATCATTTTGTCGAACAAGGCGCGCGGCAGTGCGGCGCCGGTTTCGGCATGGGCCGTCATGTGTTGCAGCACGTCCCATTCCCAGCAAAAATTTTCCATGAATTGCGATGGCAGCTCCACCGCATCCCATTCGACACCGGCGATGCCGGACACGCCGACTTCGCCGACACGGGTCAGCATGTGATGCAGGCCGTGACCGAATTCGTGGAACAGCGTAATCACCTCGTCATGCGTCAACTGCGCCGGCTGCACCACACCGTCGACAGTCGCAGGGGCGGTGAAATTGCAGGTCAGATAGGCGATCGGGGTCTGGACGCCGGCGGCGACAAGACGGCGCGAACGGGCTGAATCCATCCACGCGCCGCCTTGTTTGCCGGGACGTGCATACAGATCGAGATAGAACTGCGCGATCAATTGAGTGCCGCCGGGCGCGTCGGGCACGGCTTTTTCGATTTTGTAAAAGCGCACATCGGGATGCCAGGCCGGTGCGGTGTCCGGCGTGATCCGCACGTCGAAGAGCTGCTGCGCCAAATGGAACAGGCCGCCGACGACCTTTGGTTCCGGGAAATATTGTTTGACCTCTTGTTCGGAGAAGGCGTAGCGCTGCTCGCGCAGTTTTTCCGATGCGTAGGGCAGATCCCAGGCTTCCAGTTGATCCAGGCCCAGATGCTGGGCGGCAAAGGCGCGCAATTCGGCCAGATCGTTTTCGGCGAAGGGGCGGGCGCGATGGCCGAGATCCTCCAGAAACGCAATGACTTGCTGCGGGCTTTGCGCCATTTTCGGCACCAGCGACAATTGTGCGTAATTGTCGAATCCCAGCAGCAGCGCTTCTTCGCGGCGCAGGCGCAGGATGTTGTCGATATTGGCGGTATTGTCCCATTCGATGCGCTTGCTGAAATCGTCGCCCAGTAGCGATGCCTTGGTTACGTTGGCGCGATACACGCGGGCACGCAGCGCACGGTTATCGGCATATTGCAGGAGCGGGAAAAAAGAGGGGAAATGCAGCGTGAATTTGAAACCGGTTTTGCCGGCGGCCACGGCGGCGGCGCGCGCGGCTTGTTTGGCATCATCCGGCAGGCCGGCCAATTCGGCTTCATTTTCGATGAACAGCGCGTAATCGTTGGTCGCGTCCAGCACGTTTTCGGAGAAGCGCGTCGTCAGCGCGGCATGTTCTTCCTGGATTTCGGCAAAGCGCTGCTTCTGTTCTTCAGGCAATTCGGCGCCGCCCAGGCGGAAGTCGCGCAGCGCGTTTTCAATCACTTTCTTGCGCTCGGCCGACAGGGATGCATAGTGCGGTCCGGCCTTGAGGGCGCGGTATTTATCGAACAGCGCAAGATTTTGCCCCACGGCGGTCCAGAATTCGACCAGCTTTGGTTCTGCTTCGTTGTAGGCGGCGCGTAGTTCCGGCGTATCGACCACCGCGTTCAGATGGCCGACGATGCCCCAGGCGCGGCCCAGTTCTTCAGAAGCGTTTTCCAGCGGTTCGACAAAATTTTCCCAGGTTACTTCAGCCATCGGCGCTTCCAGCGCGCTCACCACCGCACGCGCTTGCGTCAGCAAGGTATCGATCGCGGGTTTGACGTGTTCCGGGCGGATCGTGTCGAAATGCGCCAATCCTGAGAAGTCCAGCAGCGGATTGGCGATGGCTTGTGAATTTGGTGTGCTCGGTTGTGTGCTCGGCTGGGTGCTCATATCAGGCTCTTTCCGCTGCTTCGATGGTGTTCATCAGCAACATGGTAATGGTCATCGGCCCCACACCGCCCGGCACCGGTGAAATATAACCGGCAATCTGCTCGACGGCGGCGAAATCGACGTCGCCGCACAATTTGCCGGCCGCGTCGCGATTGATGCCGACATCGATCACCATGGCGCCGGGCTTCACCATATCGGCGGTGACGGTATGGGCGCGGCCTACAGCGGCGATCACGACGTCGGCCTGACGCGTGTGATAGGCAAGGTCTGGGGTACTGCTATGGCATATTGTGACAGTTGCGTTAGCTTGCAATAGCAGTAGCGCCATCGGTTTGCCGACCGTATTGCTGCGGCCGATGACGACCGCGTGTTTGCCGCGCAGGTCGAAACCGGTGCTTTCGATCATCTTGATGCAGCCATACGGCGTGCAGGGGCGAAAGCCCGGCAATCCCGTCATCAGCTCGCCTGCGCTGAGGGTCGAATAGCCATCGACATCTTTATGGGTGGCGATCGATTCGATCACCTTGGCCGGATTAATATGCTTGGGCAGCGGCATTTGCACCAGAATGCCATGGATGGCCGGATCGCGGTTCAATGCATCGATACGCTGCAGCAGCGCGGCCTCGGTGATGTCGGCATCGTACTTCTCAAAAACGGAATGCACGCCGGCGTCGCCGCAGGCTTTGACTTTATTGCGTACATACACCTGGCTGGCCGGATCTTCGCCGACCAGGACCACGGCCAGGCCCGGCTGTTTGCCGGCCGCGCTCAGTGCTGCGGCGCGTTTTGCAACGTCGGCGCGCAGTTTTTTTGATAATTGGTTTCCATCGATGATTTGAGCGGTCATGGGGGTGCGGCGTTGAAACGCGAATGGCTAAAGAGTGTGAATTATAAAGGCTGCGAGGGGGTAGCGCGGAGGCTGCGCGTGTTTTCCCGGATGGCGACGCGCTTTTTAAAATTCGGGTATTCTCGCCGAACTAATTTACAAGGAAGTTGCATGACCGATTTACTGAACCGCCGCCTGACGTTGCTTGCCGATACCCAACATCGCCCGCTGTTGAGCCGGGGTCTGCGGGGTATCGAGCGGGAAACATTGCGCGTGGATCAATTCGGCGATCTGGCAACCACGCCGCATCCGGTAGCCCTCGGCGCGGCCTTGACGCACCAACAAATCACGACGGATTATTCTGAATCGCTGCTGGAATTTATCTCACCGGCAGAAAACGATGTGGCCGACGCCTTGGCGCGGCTGGATCAGATTCATCGTTTTGCCTACAGCAACTTGGGCGATGAGTTGTTGTGGAACCAATCGATGCCTTGCCACTTGCCGGCTGATGCCGAGATTCCGATCGCTTATTTCGGGACTTCCCATATCGGAATGCTGAAACATGTTTACCGGCGCGGGCTGGCGCTGCGCTACGGCAAAACCATGCAGTGCATTGCAGGCATTCATTACAATTTTTCGCTCAATGAAGAAGTGTGGAAGCTGCTGCATCACAGCGAGGGGCCGGCCGACAGCAAGCTCAACGATCGCCAGTATCAGTCGGAAAGCTACATTGCCTTGGTGCGTAATTTCCGCCGCTATAGCTGGTTGTTGATGTATCTGTTCGGCGCATCGCCGGCGCTGGCGAGCAATTTTCTGCGCGGCCGCAACGCGCAGATGGAAAAACTGAGCGACGATACGTTTTATCTGCCCTACGCCACCAGTCTGCGAATGGGCGATGTCGGTTATCACAACAGCGCCCAGGCCGGCCTGACGCCGCACTATAACGATCTGCAAAGTTATATCGATAGTCTGGCGCGCGCCGTCAGCGAACCTTATCCGCCGTATGTGGCGATGGGAACCCAGCGTGACGGCGAGTGGATTCAGATCAACACCAATATCTTGCAGATCGAAAACGAGTATTACTCTGCGATCCGTCCCAAGCGCGTCATCAACAGTGGCGAGCGGCCGATTCAGGCTTTGTCGGCGCGCGGCGTGCAGTATGTGGAAGTGCGCTGCATGGATATCGATCCCTTCGATCCGCTGGGCATCAGCTTGCAGACGGCGCGCTTCCTGGATGTATTTCTGCATCTGCTGGCGCTGGAAGAGAGCCCGCTGACCTCGGACTTTGAAGGCGCGGAAAATACAGCCAATTTCAGTACGGTGGTGAGACAGGGCCGCATGCCGGGGCTGCAATTGCAGCGCGCCGGCCAGCGCGTCGGTCTGCAGCAATGGGGTATCGAATTGCTGGATCGGATGCTGCCGATTGCCGCGCTGCTCGATGCTGAAATGGGCAGCAGCGTGCATGCCGAAGCGCTGCAAGTACAGCGCGCCAAATTGCATGATGCCGCGTTGACGCCATCGGCCCGCGTGCTGGCGGAAATCCGCGCCGGCGGCGGCTCCTTCCACGATTTTGCACTCGCGCGCAGCAGCGCCGATGCAGCTTATTTCAAAGCGCGTAAACCGGATCGCGCCGAACAGGCGGAATTCAATGCCATGGCCGTCACTTCAATTGAGCAACAGCGGCAGATCGAAGCCAGCCAGACTGGCGATTTCGATACCTTCGTTGCTGCTTATCGCGCCAGCACACTGGGTAATTTCAGCGTTTAAGCGCATCAGACGCATCCCTTTTTTTTCCCATCCATAGTTCCGCCAAAAGCCACGCCACAGAAAACGATGTCCGTACTGGACATTGTTGCTCTTTGGTGGGCCGCTCAAATATAATTTTGTTGTTAAATGGTTATTAAGCCTCATGAATGGGTTCTTGCCCGCATTTAATGCGGCGTCGCACCAAAAGCGACCATTAAAAATCTCGTATGTTATTTTGAAGATAACACTAAGATATGGTAAAAATTGCGTAAAATATGTCGCTTCGCAGCATAATTTCGTATTATGAAATCGAATATCGCCATTTGAAAATATAAAAAACAACTGCTAGAATCGCCTCGACCTCACGGTAAAAGAACGTACATTGAACGAAAAGCATGGGATTCGGCACATTTGTCGGGTCAAATTATTTTAATAGGAGACAGAAAATGTCAGCCCAACTCGACCAAATCATTGCGCAAGCCGCGAACGATCCCGATGTGATGGAAACACAAGAGTGGTTAGACTCGCTCGAATCCGTGATTGAAAAAGAAGGTCCGGATCGTGCGCACTACTTAATGGAGCGCATGATGGATCTGGCGCGCCGCCGTGGTGCTGACGTTCCATTTTCAAGCAATACTGCCTACGTTAATACCATTCCTGCCCATCTCGGTGCACATTGCCCTGGCGATCTTGAAATCGAAGAGCGTTTGCGTTCCTGGATGCGCTGGAATGCGATGGCGATGGTGGTCAAGGCCAACCGCGCCGATAGCAGCCTGGGTGGTCACTTATCCAGCTTTGCATCGCTGGCCAATATGCTCGGCATCGGTTTCAATCATTTCTGGCACGCGCCCACCGCCGATCACGGCGGCGACCTGCTCTATATACAAGGCCATTCCTCTCCGGGCGTTTATGCCCGCGCCTTCCTCGAAGGCCGCTTCAGCGAAGAACAGTTGCTCAATTTCCGCCGCGAAGTCGACGGCCATGGCCTCTCTTCTTACCCGCATCCCAAACTGATGCCGGATTTCTGGCAATTCCCGACGGTGTCCATGGGCTTGGGACCGTTGACCGCTATTTATCAGGCGCGCTTCCTTAAATACCTGCACGCACGCAAGATCGCCGATACCGCCAACCGCAAGGTCTGGGTATTCTGCGGCGACGGTGAAATGGATGAGCCGGAATCGATGGGCGCAATCGGCATGGCCGCGCGCGAGAAGCTCGATAACCTGGTGATGATCGTCAATTGTAATTTGCAGCGTCTGGACGGTCCGGTGCGCGGCAACGGCAAGATCATTCAGGAACTGGAATCGGATTTCCGCGGCGCCGGCTGGAATGTCGTCAAAGTGATCTGGGGCAGCGGTTGGGACGAATTGCTGGCGCGCGACAAAGACGGCATCATGCAAAAAGTCATGATGGAAACGGTCGATGGCGAATACCAGAATTACAAAGCCAAGGATGGCGCATTCGTGCGTCAGCATTTCTTCGGCAAGCATCCGAAATTGCTGGAAATGGTCAGCAATATGTCGGACGACGACATCTGGCATCTGACCCGCGGCGGTCACGATCCACACAAGATTTACGCTGCATTCAAAGTGGCGCAAGAACATAAGGGCCAACCGACTGTGCTGCTGGTCAAGAGCATCAAGGGTTACGGTTTCGGCAAAGCGGGCGAAGCGCGCAATACCGCACACAACACCAAGAAACTCGATGACGAGGCAATCCGCGCCATGCGCGATCGTTTCCAGTTGCCGATCTCGGATCAGGATTTGCCGTCGATCCCGTTCTTCAAGCCTTCCAATGACACCCCTGAAATGCAATACCTGCACGAGCGCCGCAAAGCGCTGGGCGGTTTCCTGCCGCAGCGCCGGCAAAAGGCAGATGAAGAATTGATCGTCCCGCCGCTGGAAACATTCAAGGCGATGCTGGAGCCGACCGCCGAAGGTCGCGAAATTTCCACCACCTCCGCGTATGTGCGCGTGCTGACGGCGTTGTTGAAAGACAAAAGCCTGGGCGAACGCGTGGTGCCGATTCTGGTCGATGAATCCCGTACCTTCGGTATGGAAGGCTTGTTCCGCCAGATCGGTATTTTCAGCCAGGTCGGCCAATTGTACGAACCGGTCGATAAAGATCAGGTGATGTATTACCGCGAAGCCAAGGACGGCCAGATTCTGCAGGAAGGCATCAACGAAGCCGGCGGCATGAGTTCATGGATTGCGGCGGCCACATCGTACTCGACCAACAATCGCGTAATGATTCCGTTCTATACCTTCTATTCGATGTTCGGTCTGCAACGCATCGGCGATCTGGCCTGGCTGGCCGGCGACATGCGCGCGCGCGGCTTCCTGCTGGGCGGCACCGCCGGACGCACCACACTGAACGGCGAAGGCCTGCAGCACGAAGACGGCCATAGCCATGTGATGGCATCGTCGATTCCGAATTGCGTGCCTTACGATCCGACCTTTGCGCATGAAGTTGCGGTGATCATGCATGACGGCTTGCGCCGCATGGTGACCAATCAGGAAGACGTGTTCTATTACATCACTCTGATGAACGAGAACTACGGCCAGCCTGGTTTGAAGCCGGGCCAGGAAGCAGGCATCCTGAAAGGCATCTATCTGTTGCAGGAAGGCGCCAAGAAAGCCAAGCTGAAAGTGCAGCTCATGGGTTCCGGCACGATCTTGCGCGAAGCCATCGCTGCGGTCGATCTGCTGCGCGACGACTGGGGCGTGGATGCCGATGTCTGGTCGGCGCCTTCGCTGACGTTGCTGGCGCGCGACGGCCAGGATGTCGAACGTTGGAACATGCTGCATCCGGCCGACAAGCAACGCGTCCCTTACTTCACGGAGTGCCTGGAAAAATCCAGCGGCCCGATCATCGTCGCCACCGATTACATGCGTACCTTTGCCGAACAGGTCCGCGCGTTTGTGCCGAAGGGCCGCACATACAAGGTACTCGGCACCGATGGTTTCGGCCGTTCCGATAGCCGCGAAAAGCTGCGCGAATTCTTTGAAGTCGACCGTTACTATGTGACGATTGCCGCACTCAAATCGCTGGCCGAAGAAGGCGCGATCAAGAGCTCGGTGGTGGCACAGGCGATTGCCAAATACGGTATCAATCCGGAAAAGCCGAATCCAGTCACGCTTTAAATAAAACGCACGCACAACAACACCGATTAACGGAGCGTAAGACATGAGTCAAATCGAAGTGAAAGTACCGGATATCGGCGATTTCGCGGAAGTCGAAGTAATTGAATTGATGGTCAAGGTCGGCGATACCATCAAAGTGGATCAATCCTTGCTGACGGTTGAATCCGATAAGGCCAGCATGGAAATCCCTTCCAGCCAGGCCGGTGTGATCAAGGAAATCAAGATCAAGGTCGGCGACAAGGTTAAAGAAGGTTCAGTGATTGTGGTGGTGGAGGCCGATGGCGCTGCTGCTGCGCCTGCTCCGGCGGCGGCAGCTCCGGCAGCCGCAGTTGCCGCAGCACCGGCTCCCGCTGCTGCTCCGGCTCCCGCTGCTGCTCCGGCCGCAGCGCCGGCAGCCGGCGGTAGCCAGGTTGTCAGCGTGCCCGATATCGGCGATTTCGATGAAGTCGAAGTCATCGAAATCATGGTCAAAGCGGGCGATACGGTCAAGGTAGATCAATCCTTGCTGACCGTCGAATCCGACAAGGCCAGCATGGAAATTCCATCCAGCCATGCCGGCGTGATCAAGGAAATCAAAGTCAAGGTCGGCGATAAAGTCGCCAAAGGGACACAGATCGTTGTGTTGGATGCGGTTGCCGGCTCGGCGCCCGCAGCCGCTCCCGCCGCAAGCGCACCGGCTGCCGCTGCGCCTACTGCACCGGCACCGGCCGCACCTGCGCCTGCTGCTGCCGCTGCTCCAACTACTTCTGCACCTGCGCCCGTCGTTTCCGGCAGCGGCGCACACGCATCGCCATCGGTGCGCAAGTTTGCGCGCGAACTGGGCGTCGATCTGACGCGCGTCGGCGGTAGCGGCCCCAAGGGCCGTATCCTGCATGAAGACGTGCAAGGCTATGTGAAGGCCGCGCTGGCAGGCAATGCCGGCAACGCATCGAAAGCCGCTGCCGGCGGCGGCAACGGTCTGACTCTCTTGCCGTGGCCATCGCTGGATTTCTCCAAATTCGGCGTCACCGAATTGGAGCCGCTGTCGCGCATCAAGAAACTCAGTGGGCCGAATCTGCATCGCAACTGGGTGATGATCCCGCATGTCACGCAATACGACGAAGCCGACGTAACCGAGCTGGAAGAATTCCGCAAGACTTCCAATGATGCGCTGGCCAAAGCCAAATCGAGCGTCAAGCTGACCATGCTGGCGTTTGTGATCAAGGCTTGCGTGGCAGCCCTGAAAAAATATCCCACCTTCAATTCTTCGCTGGACGCCAGCGGCGAAAACCTGATCCTGAAACGGTACTATCACATCGGCTTTGCAGCCGACACGCCGAATGGTCTGGTGGTGCCGGTGGTCAAGGATGCCGACAAAAAAACCATCAGCCAGATCGCACAGGACATGGCCGACTTGTCCTTGCAGGCGCGCGAAGGCAAGCTGAAACCGACCGATATGCAAGGCGCGTCCTTCACCATTTCGTCGCTGGGGGGCATTGGCGGCACCTTGTTCACGCCCATCATCAATGCGCCGGAAGTCGCCATTCTCGGCTTGTCCAAGACGGCGTTCAAGCCGGTCTGGGACGGCGAGCAATTCGTGCCGCGTCTGATATTGCCGCTGTCGCTGTCGTATGACCATCGCGTCATCGACGGTGCCATGGGTGCGCGTTTCTCCACCTATATGAGTGAAGTGCTGGCTGACCTGCGCAAGACTTTGCTGTAGTCGCCATCAATCCAATCCCCGGAGACACAATGAGCCAAATTGAAGTGCTAGTGCCGGACATCGGCGACTTTGCCGAAGTCGAAGTGATCGAATTGCTGGTCAAGGCCGGCGATACGGTCAAGGTAGATCAATCGTTGCTGACCGTCGAATCCGACAAGGCCAGTATGGAAATCCCATCCAGCCATGCCGGCGTCATCAAAGACCTCAAGGTCAAGGTAGGCGATAAGGTTAAAGAAGGATCGCTGATTATGGTGCTTGAGGCGGACAGCGCTGCTGCCGCTCCTGCTGCTGCTCCGGCTCCTGCCGCCGCCGCGCCAAAGGCTGCTGCACCTGCACCTGCACCCGCACCGGCCGCTTCCGCGCCGCTGCAAGCGCCTGCCGCCGCCAGCTTTTCCGGCAAGGCCGATATCGAATGCGATACGGTGGTGCTCGGCGCCGGTCCCGGCGGTTATACCGCGGCTTTCCGCGCTGCCGATCTGGGCCAGAAAGTGGTCATGATCGAACGCTACGCTGCACTGGGCGGCGTTTGTCTGAACGTCGGTTGTATTCCATCCAAAGCATTGCTGCATGCCGCCAAGGTCATCACCGAAGCCGAAGAGATGGCGCATTTCGGCGTGACCTTATCCAAGCCAAAAATCGATATCGATAAATTGCGCGGCTGGAAAGAAAGCATCATCGGCAAGCTGACCGGCGGTCTGGGCGGTCTGGCCAAAGCGCGCAAAGTACAAGTCGTCACCGGTAATGGCACATTCAGTTCCGCCAATACCATAACGGTGGAAACTGCCGAAGGCAGCAAAGTCGTTGCGTTTAAAAACGCCATCATCGCAGCCGGTTCCTCGGTGGCGAAAATTCCTGGTTTCCCTTACGAAGATCCACGTCTGATCGATTCGACCGGCGCGCTGGAATTGCGCCAGATCCCGAAAACCATGCTGGTCATCGGCGGCGGCATCATCGGGCTGGAAATGGCGTGCGTCTATGACGCATTGGGCACCAAAGTCACGGTGGTCGAATTTGCCGATGGCTTGATACCGTCAGCCGATCGCGATGTCGTCAAGCCTCTGCAAAAGCGCATCGAAAAGCGTTACGAAGCAATCTATCTGAAGACCAAAGTCACCAAGCTGGAAGCCTTGAAAGAAGGCTTGCGCGCCACATTCGAAGGTGTCGACGGCAACGGTGGTGCGCCGAAAGAACCGCAGCTGTACGACATGGTGTTAGTCGCAGTCGGCCGCCGTCCGAACGGCAAGGACATCGGCGCTGAAAAGGCCGGCGTGGTGGTCAACGAACGCGGCTTTATCCCGGCTGACAAACAACAACGCACCAACGTCGCGCATATCTACGCGATCGGCGACGTCTGCGGCGATCCGATGCTGGCGCATAAAGCCACCAATGAAGCCAAAGTGGCGGCCGAAGTCATCGCCGGCCACAAAGTCGCGTTCGACGCATTGACCATTCCATCGGTGGCTTATACCGATCCGGAAATTGCGTGGATGGGCCTGACCGAAACCGAAGCCAAAGCCAAAGGCATTCCTTTCGAAAAAGCCAGCTTCCCGTGGGCCGCCAGCGGCCGCGCATTGGCAATGGGCCGCGACGACGGCCTGACCAAGCTACTGTTCGATCCGAAAACAAAACGCATTCTGGGCGCCGGCATTGTCGGCGTGAATGCCGGCGAACTGCTGGCCGAAACAGTGCTGGCGCTGGAAATGGGTGCGGATCTGGAAGACCTGGCGTTGACCGTGCATGCGCATCCGACGCTATCTGAAACATCGATGTTTGCGGCGGAGATGGGTTTGGGCATCATCACCGATCTGTACATACCGCAGAAGAAATAATCTACGTAGTCGACGTAATCAAAAATCCCGGAGCGCGCAAGCCTCTCCGGGATTTTTTATGGGCGCTTCTCGTTTGCGCGTCCCTGTTCAGCGTCGGGCGGCGATACATTATTCCGGCTGGTTACGCCATGTTATGATTTTTTCGGTTTGACAAAAGAAAGCTACCAATGGATCTCAGGGATTTGCGATTTTTCGAAATAATTGCGGAGACGGGACATCTGGGGCGAGCCGCCGAAAAGGTATTCAGGAGCCAACCTGCGCTGACCAAGTGCATACAGCGCATTGAGGCCGACCTCGGCATCGCGTTATTCGAACGCTCGGGTCGTAAATTGACGCTGACGCCGGTCGGCGAAGTGCTGTTGAAGCGGGCCCGCTTCCTGCGCCGGAGCCTGGAAGAGATCACGCACGAGGTAAGCGATTTTGCAAAGGGCGTGGCAGGCCATGTCCGCATAGGGTCGTCCGCTACCACGGCTGAATTCCTGCTGCCGCAGATGACCAGTGTGCTGATGCAGGACGCGCCAAGCGTGACCATGGAGATCGCCATCGGCATGAACGATGTGCTTCGAACTTCGCTCAGGGAAGGCCGTCTGGATCTGGTGATCGGCCCCGACTCCGGGGTCGACGCACAGTTCGAGTTTGACAAGATCATCGACGACGATGTTGTGGTCGCAGCCAGCCTGCAGCATCCATTGTTCAACTTATCTAAAATCGTCTTGAAAGACCTGTGCGGCTACGGCTGGGTATTGCCTGCGTGTTCGGTTGCCACGCGCGTATGGCTGGATCAGGTATTCGAGCAAAAGAAACTTCCGGCTCCCAGGGCGCAAATCGAATCGAATTCAATTTCCCTGATGCCGCGTCTGATTGCTCGCACCAACTTGCTGAGTTTCATTTCGCGCAAGAATCTGGGCGAGGGCAAAGTCGGCGCATTGTTGCGCGAGGTCGCGCTCCCGGCCACCACCATGCGGCGCGAATTCGGCGTCAGCCATCGGCGCTCCGGCTATCTGTCGCCGGCCGCGCTGACCATCCTGAATATATTGAAATCGCGCGGCGAGGAATTGTTCCAGTCCGAATAGCTCTGCCGCCGACCGCTTTGCAGCTGAAAATCGCGCCCAATTACATTCCTGCCGTTTATATATCGATGAAATTTAGAGAATAGACCTTATGCATGTAATTTTTGGATAATGGCCCACGATTAATGACGCAGGGCTTCAGCGTATGTCTTATACCGTTCTCGTCACGGCGCCAGATTTGGCGCCGGCAGGCATGAAGCGTCTCGAAGAGTCGCAATGCCGGGTACTGTTTTTACAAGACGCCGGGGATGCCGAGGCGTTGGAGCATCTGATGGCGTCGGTGCCGATCGATGCGGTTATTTCCCGGACCGTAACGCTTTCCGGCAAGGCAATCGCAGCGTGTCCGAGCCTGAAGGTCATTTCCAAGCACGGCGTGGGCGTCAACAATATCGATGTGGATGCGGCGAGTGCGCGCGGCATTCCGGTGTATGTCACGCCTGGCGCGAATGCGCAATCGGTGGCTGAGCTGACATTGGGGTTGATGTTTGCCGCCGCCCGCAGAATCACCTGGATGGATAACCAATTGCGCGACGGCAGATGGTCGCGTGTTCAGAATGGCTTGCAAATGCAGGGCCGTACGATCGGTCTGGTCGGTTTTGGCCAGGTCGCCCAGCGCGTGGCCGCTGTGTGCATGGCCTTGGGTATGCGGGTATTGGCATTCGATAATGTGCGACCGGACTGCCGGCCGGTCTCGCAGGTTGCCTTCGTTGCTTCGCTCGATACATTGCTGGCCCAAAGCGACGTGTTGAGCTTGCATGTGCCGCTGACGGCGCAGTCGCGCGGCATGATTGGCGCGGTGCAGCTTGCGCTGCTGCCGAAAGGCGCCATTGTCATCAACACGGCGCGCGGTGAATGCATCGATGAGCAGGCATTGATCGACGCGTTGCAAGCCGGCCATCTTTTCGCAGCCGGTCTCGACACGATGGAGACCGAGCCGCTGCCTGCGGACAGTGCATTGCTGCGCTTATCCAATACCGTGCTCACGCCGCATATCGGCGGCTCGACGCCGGCCGCACTGGCGGCGATGGCCGATGGCGCCGCCCGCAATATTCTGAACTTCCTGCGCGGTGAAACGATGGACGCTGCTGCTTGCGTGAATCCACAGGTTCTTGCCCCTTCCCACATTACTGAAAGGATCATATGAGCGTCAATACCACGGAAATATGGCCACCCGGCTTTCGGATCAACCCACGCGTAGAACGCTTGTCCAGCGGCCTGATCGAGGCATTTCGCAAGGTGCCGGTGGCGGTCGCCGGCGACTGCATGGGACGCAGCATCGGCGCAACCGGTTTGCGCATTTACCACGGCATGCTCGCAATGACGATGTGCGGTCCGGCCGTCACGGTGAGGGTGCGCCCGGGCGACAACCTGATGATTCACAAAGCCCTGACCATGGCGCAACCGGGCGATATCCTGGTGATTGACGGCGGCGGCGACGTGACGCAGGCTTTAATGGGCGGCTTGATGCGCACCACCGCGCTGGCCCGTCAATTGGGCGGATTGGTCATCGACGGTGCGGTGCGCGATCTGGTGGAATGGGCCGAAGGCGAGTTGCCGGTATTTGCACGCGGCCATACCCACCGCGGTCCCAGCAAGGAAGGTCCGGGCGCCATCAATGTGCCGATTTCCTGCGCCGGACTGGTGGTTTTGCCCGGCGACTTGATTCTCGGCGATGCCGATGGCGTGATTGCGATCGAGGCGTCAGAAGTCGAGGCGCTTCTGCCGGTCGTGCAGGCACATATTAAAAGAGAGAATGCGATCCGCGCATCGAACCGCGAAGGCTCTTCCGATCCCGAGCGATTCGATAGTATTCTGCGTAACAAGGGGGTGCCGCTTTGATCGGGTGTCTGCTATAGATTGCTGTTCAATATTCCAATGTATTTCTATTCAAACTAAAAAGATAAAAAATGGATCGACGCCAATACATCACCTTTCTCGGCAGCCTAATGCTGGCCGCCACCTTCGCCGACAGCGCCATCGCACAGGAAAAATGGCCGGACAAACCGGTGCGTCTGATTGTGCCTTTTCCGCCCGGCGGCGGCACCGATATGCTGAGCCGCATGATCGGAGCCCAATTGGGCAAGGAAAACGGCAAAGCCTTTGTGGTGGAAAATCATCCTGGTGCGGGCGGTAACATCGGTCTCGACTTGGTCGCCAAGGCGGCCGCCGATGGTTACACGATCGGCATGGGACAAGCCACCAATCTGACGATTAATCCATCGCTCTACCCCGAAATGCCGTTTGATCCATCCAAAGACTTCGTGCCCATCGTGCTCGTTGCGCAGCAACCGATGGTACTGGTGGTGGCGAGTAGTTCACCCTATAAGAGCGTGGCCGATTTGCTGAAGGGTGCAAAGGAAACCAAGGATGGATTGAAGATCGGTCTGGCAGGTAACGGTACTGTCGGTCATCTGGCCGGCGAGATGCTGGCCCGCCGGGCCAACGTGAAACTGCTGAATATTCCCTACAAAGGCGCCAGCCCGGCGCTAGTCGATCTGATCGGCGGCCAGTTCGATCTCTATTTCGGCAACACGCAGTCGGTTATGGCGCTGGTCGGAAGCGGCAAACTGCGCGCGTTGGCGGTGACCTCGGCCAAGCGCCTGAATGCATTGCCATCGGTGCCGACGCTGGCCGAATCCGGTTTCCCCGGCTTTGAAGCTGTCACCTGGTCCGGCTTGGTGGGGCCGGCCCATATGCCCTCTGCGGTGGTGGTGCAAATCAACCAGCAAGTTAATCAAATCCTGAAAAGGCCGGACATGTTGGAAAAAATGACCGCCGAAGGCAGCGATGCGCTCGGCGGCTCGCCAAAGGACTTCGCGCTTTATCTGAAATCCGAACAAGCGAAATGGGGCGGCCTGATTCACGATGCTGGAATCACTTTGAAATAGGGCGAAGCGCGCCGCAGTCGATCAGCTTGTTACACTCGATGTTCTCATAATAAAAACGAAGGAGACCGATCATGTTTTCGACCGCTCGACAGCCCTCCCTTTTCCTGCAAACCAGCCGCGCTTTGACTGCGGCCGCGGTTCTTATCGGCATGCTTGCATTGCCCGCCAGGGCCGAAGATAAGTATCCCTCCAAGCCGATCACGCTGGTGGTGCCTGCCGCGCCGGGAGGCTCCAACGATGTTTTTGCGCGTCTGCTCGGGCGACAGCTCACTACCAGCCTCGGCCAGCCGGTGATCGTGGAAGACCGGCCTGGCGCCAGCGCGGTCATTGCCAGCAACTACGTGGCCCGCTCGGCCGCCGACGGTTACACACTGCTGGTCGTATCCTCCTCATTCACGACTAACGCCGCCATTCATGCCAGTGCTGCCTTTGATCGCAGCAGAGATTTGACGCCGGTTGCAACATTGGCAAAAGGGCCGCTGATTCTGGCTGTCTCGGACAGCTTGCCGGTCCATACGGGGGCCGAATTCATCAGCTATGCCAAAGCGCATCCAGGCCAGCTGAATTACGGCACATCGGGGATCGGCAGCATCAATCACTTCGCTTCCGAAATTCTGGACGATGTGGCGCACATTAAAATGACCCATGTACCTTATAAGGGCATCGCCCCGGCGGTCACCGACCTGATGGGCGGACACGTCCAAGTGGTGATCGCCAGCGCGCCATCGCTGTTGCCGCAGATCAGATCCGGCCAACTACGCGCGGTGGGCATCGCCAGCCTGAGCCCGTCGGCTGTCGCGCCGGATATTGCGCCGCTGGCAAAAAACGGCATTCCCGGCTATGAGGTCGAACTTTGGTGGGGCGTGCTTGGGCCGCCTGGCTTGCCGGCGCCGCTGGTGGCCAAACTGAATGCTGAAATCAACAGGATTGTCCAATTGCCTGAAATGCGTGAGGCCTTTTTACGCGATGGCGCTGAACCAATGAGCATGCAGCCGGCTGAATTCGCCCATCTGGTCAGCGACGAGATCGCGCGCTGGAAAAAAGTGGCGCAAAGCGCAGGCATCCAGACCGACTGAACAGAGCGTTTGTCATCCTCGGTCTTGGCGATGTCATTTGCCGGCTTCATGCCGGCATTCATTTTTTGCGTCGGAAAAATAGCCGGATGTTGATAAAATGTACAAGCTATGCCAGCAGTGGCCGCTCTTATACCGGACTGCAGGAGGCTAAGAAGTTGCCAGCCGGATAGCTTGGCGCCTCCTATGTAAGGCCTGAGTAAGCGTAACAACCTATGTTTTGTGAATTAATGTTGGGAGACAATTTTGGCTAATATTGAAACATTCACGCAGGAAAACCGGGTA
The DNA here is from genome assembly GCA_028291765.1 of Herbaspirillum sp. Lineage (GTDB taxonomy): Bacteria > Pseudomonadota > Gammaproteobacteria > Burkholderiales > Burkholderiaceae_D > Herbaspirillum. The sequence goes on along the minus strand of JAQGNR010000093.1, from coordinate 38,250 downwards.
TTCGAACCGACGCCTGCATTCGTAAAGCAAGCCAATATTTCAGGCATGCCGGCTTATCGGGCCTTATGCGACGAAGCGGCGCGCGACTATGAAGGTTTCTGGGCGCGTCTGGCGCGTGAAACGCTGCACTGGCATCAGCCCTTTACTAAAACACTCAATGAAACCGACGCCCCGTTCTACAAATGGTTTGAAGACGGCAAGCTCAACGTCTCGTATAACTGCCTAGACATCAATCTGACCAACGGCAACGCCGATAAAACCGCGATTATCTTCGAGTCCGACGACGGCAAAGTGGCCCCGATTACCTATCGTGCGCTGCACCAGAAAGTCTGCAAATTCGCCAATGGCCTGAAATCGCTGGGCATCAAAAAAGGCGACCGCGTCGTCATCTACATGCCGATGTCAGTGGAAGGCGTGGTAGCGATGCAGGCATGCGCGCGCATCGGCGCGACACATTCGGTCGTCTTTGGCGGCTTTTCGGCAAAATCGCTGCAGGAACGAATCATCGATGCCGGCGCTGTTGCGGTGCTGACGGCGGATCAACAAGTGCGCGGCGGCAAGCAACTGCCGTTAAAAGCGATCGTCGACGAAGCGCTGGCCCTGGGTGGCTGCGACATCATCAAAAACGTCATTGTCTACCGTCGCAGCGGCGCCGATATTCCCTGGACGGAAGGGCGCGACCTCTGGCTGCACGATCTGGTTGCCAATCAATCGGACGATTGCGCGCCGGAATGGGTCGATGCCGAACATCCGCTGTTTATCCTCTACACATCCGGCTCCACCGGCACACCGAAGGGCGTGCAGCATAGCTCGGGGGGATTTTTGCTGTGGGCGGCATTGACGATGAAATGGAGTTTCGACATCAAGCCGGACGACATCTACTGGAGCACGGCCGACATCGGCTGGATCACCGGCCACACCTATATCGCCTACGGCCCGCTGGCGGTGGGCGCGACGCAAATCATCTTTGAAGGCGTGCCGACCTACCCGAACGCCGGCCGTTTCTGGGAAATGGTGCAGCGTCACAAGGCGACCATTTTCTACACCGCGCCGACGGCGATCCGCTCACTGATCAAGGCTGCCGATGCCGATGAAAAAATCCATCCCGATCGCTACGACCTATCGTCGCTGCGGCTGCTGGGCACAGTTGGCGAGCCGATCAATCCTGAAGCCTGGATGTGGTATTACAAAAACATCGGCCGTGAAAACTGCCCGATCGTCGATACATTCTGGCAAACCGAAACCGGCGGTCACGTGATTACGCCATTGCCGGGGGCCACGCCGCTGGTGCCTGGCTCATGCACCTTGCCGCTGCCTGGCATCATGGCGGCGATCGTCGATGAAACCGGCACGGATTTGCCGGACGGGGAGGGCGGTATCCTGGTCATCAAACGTCCCTGGCCTTCGATGATCCGCACCATCTGGAACGATCCGGCGCGGTTCAAGAAAAGTTATTTTCCTGCAGAGCTTGGCGGGAATATCTATCTGGCCGGCGACGGTGCGATCCGCAATAAGGACACTGGTTACTTCACCATTACCGGGCGCATCGACGATGTGCTGAATGTCTCGGGCCATCGGATGGGCACCATGGAGATCGAATCGGCATTGGTGGCGCACGCGATGGTGGCGGAGGCTGCGGTGGTGGGCAAGCCGGATGAAACTACCGGCGAATCGATTTGCGCCTTTGTTGTATTGAAGCGTCCGCGGCCGGTGGGGGAAGAAGCCAAACAGATCGCCAAGGAACTGCGTGATTGGGTAGCCAAGGAAATCGGGCCGATTGCCAAGCCGAAGGAAATTCGTTTTGGCGACAACCTGCCGAAGACGCGTTCGGGCAAGATCATGCGCCGCTTGTTGCGTATTCTGGCCAAGGGCGAGGAAATCACGCAGGACGTTTCGACGCTGGAAAATCCGGCTATTTTGGAGCAGCTGAAAGAAGCGCAGTAGCCGTTGCAGGCTATTGACGGGGTGAAAGCAGCGAAAAACGGTCTCTTTTTGGCTGATTTATTGCTATAATCAGCGGCTTCGTGAAAACGAAGCAGAAATTCAGGAGAGATGGATGAGTGGTTTAAGTCGCACGCCTGGAAAGCGTGTGTAGGTTCATAGCCTACCGGGGGTTCGAATCCCCCTTTCTCCGCCAAGTACACTGCAAATTTTAATAAAGTTTGCCTAAGAGCCTCTAAGTAATCAACGACTTAGGGGCTTTTTTACGTCTATTGCGCCGAAGTTTGCCAATTGACAGCCATGTTTTATCGGGGCAAAGGCATCACTACCCGGCCAGAGTTGGATGCTGATCGCACTTGCTGGTTGTATGCCTATGGTGTGGAGCGCGTGTCCTCATACGCGGGGGACGGATCCGCGAGAATGTAGTTCAGCGATGCCAGTTTTGTGCAATTAGAAATTAGAGGGTTTGAAAAAAACATGTGAAGACTTGTACATGAGGTACGGACTAGCGTTGTTTAGGTTGAACTGATTTCGGTAATAGCTGCTTTATATAACGAATTCACTTCATCTATAAGAATCCGGCCCCGATCTTTTATGGCGTAATCAGGCGTGCCGCCCTCTTCGCCAATTTTGCTTCTGGCTTGATCCGATGCGAATGAAATTATGGAGGTTATGTTAATGAGTAGATTCCGAATGCCAGATAATGATTTTACGATTTGATAATTATCTAATTCGTGAAGTGGCACACGTTCAATTGTCTCTAGAACACCATTAAAGGCACGCTCATCAAAATTTAAAACAAACGAGAAAATTCCAAAAGCTTCATCATGGTCATGAAATTCAGGCCGCAGACTTTCGCATTGGTCATGAGCATCATCAAGAATTGCTCGTAGCGCAGCGTAACGACGCCTGACCAAAATTTGGTCGGTGGCCTCAGCTTGTTCTTTGGCCGAATCAACTTGATATATACCCATACCAAGGATTGCAAGAATTGCTATAAGACCCCAAAGAGCCTGTAACCAAGAGGGCAATTCGGCCACGGTGATTTTATTTGTCATCGCGCAGAACGCAAAAGAAAACACCGTAATTGCGAGTATAGAAAAAATTAATTTAACCGCGAGCGGAACATTGAATTTTTCTTTTGCCATTGTTTTCCCTCTTTTTGTTATTAAGGCAAGGTTGAATATAATTTATTGAGTATCGAATTTATGAAGGGGGTTATGGCATTTGCTTCGAAAATGTCGCTGAGGCTGCCTTTACATCCACGCCATAGCGATTCACTTGTATTGCGTTTAATGGGGATGATCTGCCTATTTTCTCAAGTGCTTCGGTAATCAATGGTTGGATTACCGCTCGAACTTCCAAAGGGACTGGTGGATTTTGAATACCTTGGATTAATCGAGATAAATTGCTTCCTTGGTTGTTCATAAGAAGTTCAACTATGCCATCGGGCGACGCAATAGATAGTGCCCGAGCAATCGCGTCATCCCAATGGTCATTCGCGATAATCATATCCGCTGCTTGTTGTAGGGTTAATTCATTACTGGAAGCAGTGAGACATTCAGAAAAACGTTTGCGCATGCCAGGATCGGTAATGTCATCATGAGAAAACCAATTTTTTGGATCAAATATCGATGGAGTATCCTGATGTAACTTTATATAAGTCTCAATAATTTCGTCCGCTTTTTCTTCGAGTCCTAAGCTTCTTATTAATACGACCGCGCTATTGATGTTCAAAGGAGCAATTGTAATTGCAGCTTGTTTCACTGATACCAAAAAACTATCTGCTAACTGTTCGCTCGTTACGTCAAACCTGTCATGAAATAGATTCCATGATTCCGTATATATTTCCGCCAACGCATCGCGGTTGTGAAGGGCGTCGCGCTCATTCGCATATTTAACAAGTAGCGAACCGTCAGAAAAACCATTTTGCATTAACAAAAGAATTGCACGATCAAATTCATCGGCATGCTTGAAGTTGCACAGTTCAAACATGGCAGTCCAATCCAAGTCAGATTTTTGGGTTTGTTCGGTTGTTCTATCCACCGTCTTCTTTCTTAGATTGCTATAAACGTTGTAAGCTAAAGCTTCATTTAGCGAGGGGAAGCCACGAGCAGATTCGTATAGCACCGCTGCGAAAATAGGAATGATACTTGCGGCCCGTTTTTTCACTCCTGCTGTATGCGTATCAATAAGTGGATAGATGATCGATAACGCTTTGGATATTTTTTGAATAACCCGAATATTGGTTATGTCTAAATTAATTATATTTTGGACCACGAGTTCTCGAAGAGGTATTTTTTCGGGAAGCCCAAGCGATATAGCGTCAGAGGCAGTGATAGAAAATGACAATTTTTGATCAATGATTTTTTCGCTATATTTCGTAAATTTTGATTCATTAGATTCGAGTTGTTTTTCATTGAGTATGATAATTATCTTGCAGTTGAGTTGTTCTTTTAACTCAGAAACAAGTCCCAAGAAATCTTCAATTTTTATTCCACTACCCAGACGTTCTAGATCATCAAAACAAACTATCGTATTCTTAACAAAAGACCCTGCAACTACCTCCATGGCGGCGACAACGTGTTTCCCTCCGTAGGGGATTAGTTCCTTCGCATGGCTATAGCTGGAGCGAATTTTTTCATTGAAGATCCATCCTTTTATGCTATTCCAGTAACGTTTCAAACGACACTTTTCCCACTTAACATATGGGAATACCTCCGATCTTAAAAAAATAGCGGAACGAAGTTGGACTATGGAATGAAGGCCAAATAAAGAAACATAAGAATATTTTTTTAATGCGCTTTCTCCTTCAAACTTATTGACGATATCGCGAATTGCATATGTTTTTCCAACACCCCAATCGCCCGTGATCGCCAGTACTTCGGGATTATGTGAACTAAGGAATTTACGAATAACTTGACTTACAATTTCACGAGACATTTTTTTCCCTTTTGGATACCGATTGAAATCATTTGAGTTATATAGGAAGCGAGGACAGCATCTCATCGGCGAGTACTAGCCTGCGCTTCCTATATCGAATCCAGTTTTTGATCAGGCAGGCGATTGGAGTGATCGCCGTGGAACTCCTAGGCATTATTCGACGCTGGTGATAGGTCAGTCAATTGCAAAGCACACTTATTTTTAAGAGTTTTTTCCGATGCGCCTTTATATCTGAATTTGTGGAAATTCAGAATAGAGTTAAGTATTGATTAGTGGATTTTTGTTTTCAGGAAAGTACGAGACCTTCCTCTACACATATAAAGCTGGCGAGGAAATTTTTTGAGGGCATGGGGCATTATTTATTTTTGAATAATATGATCCTTTTATTTGAAAGGCTTACAGCTATTCTTAGGAAAGCGCTTCGGGCTTTTTTTTGGGGATTATCCAGGGATAATTTGCTTCAAGGACTTTTCGATTTTGCCATCTTGCGATCGTCATCGTCGCCGTGAATCCAGTCTGCATAGACGTTAAAAAAACATTTCAATGTCAGCGTTCTGGTTTTTTGCATCGGAATTTATTGTCATCTCTTTTCCCATAGGTTTACCGTTTTGGCATCGAAAGTATTCACTTTACAGTGGAATTTATGGGTAATGCTTTCGATGTAGTCAACATCTTGGTCTGAGTAAGTTCCGATATAAATACTCCATAATTTGGGAGGCGTCTTGGTCCCGAACTTCGCGGCCTTATTGAGTGCGGCAATGATATGGTCGTCGTATTCGCCAAAACCGAAGCCGAACGTTATCACTGAGCCGTCAACCATGCTGAGATTATCGTAACAATCAGACAGATAGGGGTTGTGTTTGATTTGAGAAAGCTTGTCATCTCCATTCCCTGCGGTGACAAAAATTGGATATTCATCTGCATTAAGACGGGCGCTTATGTTTTCCAGTAAATATCCATTTTCGTTATATTGCTCTTTTATAATTTGAGTGCCGGTATCGAAAAGCGGAAGCGATCCGTGCAGATGGAAAATGTTCTGTTTGCTTTTATTTATCCCCCATATCAAATCGGACCATTCTTCTTGCTCACCCTGTCCAGCTTCAATTGGATTAAGCAATTCTCTGCCAAAGCCATCGACAGTTTTAATGTCCTGTCGCATTAAAACCCAGTACAAAAGCAAATCATAATTTGTAGTATAAATTTGTCCGTTAGCATCCAGAAAACGAGTTAAAAATTTAGCGCATGCGGCTGCGCTTGCTTCGCTTATCTTAAAGACATGCTCTGGATGAAGTGCCTCTATGGCATCTAAAAGGCTTTTCTTCAGTTTTTTGTTCGCCCCCAATATTGCATCTTGCAAAGCTATTTCGGCATCGAATGCTTTAAGTAACGCCGAAAACGTCTCTAACTGGCTCATCATTAGTTCGAAGTTTTTGGTTTTCATTGAAGACATAATTTTGACCATGACTTCATCATTCAAACTTGAAATAAAGTCGTACAGCGCATTGTAGGAAAATATCTCTGGGTCGTATGCCATGCTAAATCCGTTCCCCAATAAGAGATTGGCTTGCCGTTTTTTCTTATGTAGGGATGCCATCACTTGATCAAACGTTTCATATCTCATATTTCAATCCATAAATTAAAAAACCCCGCTTTGGGAGCAGGGTCTATAACTACGAGCTATTAGCGTTTACTGTCAGGTGTCCTTTTTACAGGCCCCCATGTGCTATTAGGCTTAGATGTTGGAGGTGCAGGACGATTGTCCGGTATTGCAGCAAAATTATCTTGTTTGCCGCCTTTGGGACCAATTTCCTGAAAAATACCGCCGTTTTTGCCAGTGTTCTGGCCTGGTTTAAGACCGCTCATTTGACCTCCTATAGATGAGCATAAACCGCAACATCGAATGTCTCACTTGTAGCTATTTTTATTGACGCGCTTTTGCGTTTAACGCATCATCACGTCTACTTTCCACTTGCCTTGCAAGGGACTTCGGCCCGGGTGCAGTATTGCCCGGGCTTTTCTACATCCAAACACTATTAGGCTGTATCTGAAGCAGTTCGATGACTAATTGTAGTGGTCTACTCAGAAAGTAGTCCTACAAAAAATGACCATCTGTTGCAATAATTACAGATTGGTGCCAAAGTTGGCACTTTTGTGTGGTGAACATGTCGTTGCCTACATTTAATTTAGTTGAGGGTGTTTCATCTCAGCAATTCCGGAGGCAAGTGAGTGATCGCATCCGTTTTGAGCGTGTGCAAATTGGGCTTAGTCAAACGAGATTTGCAGAACAATGCGGGATACCCCTAAGGACATACAAGCGTTTCGAGCTAGGGTATTGCGATTCATTTGATGTATTTATAAAGATCGTTATGGCTTTTGGTCGCGTCCGTGCTTTCGAATTGTTTTTTGTTGGGAATGCACAAGATCTCACCTTGAGAACACCTCTCGCTACTTTAGACAGACTGATGGAGAAAGTCAGACCTAAAGCCTAAATTTTCTCCTACATTCCGTAGAACAGGCATCCCAAATAGTGCGGGAATTTTTTCGATCGCTGAGTTGGAAACCGTGCGTGACAATGTGATATCTCGGCCAGACTGTCTAACTGAGACAGACTCGGATAAATACAGAGCGCTTGCAGCTACTTTGATTGGCAACTGGAGGATCAGAATTGTACGAAACAGTCGCGGTAAGAAATAGGTCATGGTCATTTAGTTAGCAAGAAAACCACCTAGCGGATCGCCTGGCGACTCAATACTGAGCGCCGGGCGCTACTCATTACTCGGCTGGAACGCCACGCCAGTCACTGTCTCAGTACCATCAGCAATTTCTTTTCAGACATCCAAGAACGCTGCCTCGAGTACTTTGTGATCGCGCACGCAGTCAAACCACATAGCTAGTTTTCCTTTGACATGGACCGCATCGGTAATTTTTTTTCACCCGGCGATCTGTTTATTTACACTTATTCCAGATACGCCAAGATATCCATTGGCACCCTCTGCCATGAAGTTCGTGCTGCTGGGAGAAGTCCGCTCAATAGCCCTAGTTAGCTCATGAGGAATACCATTACCCCTCCATTTTTAGGGAGGATTTATGGATTTATCTGAAGCTTGCGTACTTTTCTTGGAGCATTGTGAAATCGAGAAGAAACTAAGCCCACATACTATTAGCGCGTACCGTGGGGATTTAGAGAAATTTAAGATACAGGTCGCGCCAAAAAAACAATTGGCCAATTTTTCTGAAGCATGGATTGAGAGTGCCATTCACATTTGGCGCTGCGATCCGGATCTAAAAGCATCGTCTGTGAAGCGGCGCGTCGCCTGCATTAAAGTTTTTGTTCGCTGGCTATTTCAACGAAAACTTATTAGGTCTAATTTTCTGGAACGTATCCACTTAAGCATCAAGCTTCCTAAAAGACTTCCGCGAAATTTGCAGACGAGCGAGATAAGGACGCTGGTAGCTTTGAATCCAGAAAGTATGCTCTTAGGCCTTTCGATGGATGCTGCGGCCACATGGGCTCGTAGGAATTGGGATCAACTTACTGCACGACTTGTCATCGAAATTCTGACGCTTACTGGAATAAGGGTAGGAGAGCTGGTTAAGGTTCGCATTCAGGATATTGACCATGGATTGAGACAAATTCATATTCTCGGTAAAGGTAATAGAGAAAGGAAGGTTGTATTCCCAGATAAAGTGACATCGGCAAGAGTTAACGCATACCGACAAGGCGCTATGACGAAATTCGGCCGCGAGATATCTGATGCGTTATTGGTGAATGGGCTGGGACGTCCGGCAACAGATCAATATATACGGCGGATCGTTCGTGTTTTTGCCCAGAATGCTCAATTGAGTCGCCGGATAACACCACACATGTTGCGCCACACAGCAGCGACGCAACTCTTAGAAGCAGGAGTCGATATACGTTTCGTTCAAAAGCTCCTTGGGCACGCAAGCATTACCACTACTGAAATATATACACATGTGGCTGATCATGCTCTAAGAGACAGAATTTCTCAGGTAAATATAAGAAAGCGGTTGGAAGCTGCTTGAGATGCATCAATAACTAAGAATTATGCTTATTCAGCAGGAGTCGGAAATCCCCGCAGGAACAGCTCTTATAGCCAGAAATCCATTCCAATTAATCTGTCATAAGTTCAAGTCTGATCTGGCAATCCCCAATGTCACGGGAATCGGCGACGTATTGATGTATACCCGCTTAGTTGAAGAAGTCGCCATGCGCTACGGCAGGCCGATCAATCTGTTGACTGGCCCGATTCAACCGACCGATGGGGTCGGGACGCTGGAGGATGAGGAGCCGTTTCCGATATGGAGGGGCAATCCGTTCGTCGGAAAAATCTTCGATTTAGCGGATATGTCGCCTGAGAGCATGGCGCTGGTCAATGCATCACATGAACGGCATTGCCACTTTGGTCACATCATTTCCAACATCTGCGCTGAATACGGTGTCGTTCCACGGTTGATCCGACCCAGCCTTTTTCTGTCGGAAGAGGAATGCCGAGAAGCCTTGCTGAAACTCTCTGGATTGCCGCGACCAGTCCTTTGCTTACATCCCTACGGAACTAGTTCACCCAAGGTTGAGCATCCTTGGTACGAGGATGAATGGCATCACTTGCTCTCAGCACTTCCTGCGGGGATAAGCGTTGTCGAAGTCGGAATGCATGGCAAAGAAGATAAAGGTTTCTCCACCAAGAGGTTTCGCACGACACTACGCCAGATGATGGCGCTCGTATGGGCCTCGGATATGTTTTTGGGTTTCGATAGTAGTGTGGCGCACGTCGCCACAGCATTTGGTAAGCCGGCCATGGTGATGTGGGATCCAATACGCAAATCGGAAATCGACACCGAGCCCGGCATGGGCCCGGCAGCATTTGCGCGCTGGAGCTATCCTCAGAATAAGAATCTGATGTTGCTAGGTGAATCCCAGGGAGAAATTCGTCGAATTGCCATCAACTGGGTCAGCGATGTGACCCGCTCAATAGGCGCCCAATATTAGTTTGACGCCGCGGACTTCCACATGGCGATGCTCGCTCACTTCGGGACAAGGCCATGCCTGCAATGCGGCCGTATAGGTCTGCGCGATCTCATCCAGTCCAAGTAACGAGGCGAACGCCACGATGTTCTGGCGCATTTCCGCGGCGGGATTGCAATGTGCCGGTGGCTCGGCTGGGCGTTCGATCGCGGACGGCTCGGCAAGCAAGGTGGACGCTGCCTTTTCGGCAGCTTCAAATGTTTTTTCCACGAGCGTCCTAGCGCGGGAAGTCTGCGCTTCCACGCGTTCGAACTCAAGCACCAATTTGCCAAAGATATTCGTCGCGGTTGTTGTATCGCCCGAGAGCAAAGCATGCAAGACCTGGTCATTGAGGATCGCTAATTCGAATTGCTTCATGTGATAAAGCTGCACCATAGTCGCCGTGCGTTCGATCCAGTGCGTTGCGCTCTTCAGGTTACTTTCGCGCAACAGCAATGTCCCCCTGAGGAGGCTGGCACGTGCCAATGGCTCTGTTAGCCGGTGTTCCGAGCATTCGGCCCACAGCGTGTCGAAATGCGCGATATCCAATGCCTTGCCATGATACAAACATTCATTTACATGAATCGCCAACATCGTCCCATTTTGCTCCGGCTTTCCATGTGCCATGGCGTGTGCCCGCCTGAATAAGTCTAACGCCGTCTCAGGCGACGAGGAAGCGTGCAGCATGCCCAATTCCGAACAAAGAACGCTGCCTTCGTTCTCGCGCTTGCCGTCGCCGATATAGTCGAATGCCAAGCGAGCGAATCGATATCCGTCCTCGGGGAGTCCGAATCTGGCACAGAACAACACCAGGCGATTGAGGATGGAATTGAATGTCACATGGTCTTGGCGCCTTCCCAAGACGGAAATGACATTCTCCAAGAACACATATGGCTCCATCAGTTCCAGATCCAGGCCGATGGCACGCCGATACGCGTCGGTGGCAATTGCTTCGCTAAAGGAAAAATCGCCCTCCGCATTGCGTTCAGCCTCAGTCGCCAATTGGATATAGCGTTCGCGCGCCACCAATAGCGAATCCGACACCCAGTTGGCCCAAGCCAATTCCTTCATTAAGACCAAGCGCTCATGGACGTTTGGGCGATCCTTCAACAGCGGCAAGAGATGGTTCAGGAATGAGACTATCCGTCCGTAGTCGTGCACTTCTTGTGCCGCCTTGAGGGCATTACGCAGTTCCAGCTCGCAAGACACGTCGTCATTCAGCAAGGCAAATATCTTCACCCTGATGGCCCGTACCTTGACTTCATCCGACGGCAACTTGTGGGCGAGAAGATCATCGGCCACTTGCCGGGCACGAGATGCGAATTCCTCTACGGCAGTAGCGACAGCAGCAACCGCTTCGCGCAGCAAGTCATGGCGAAATACGATCTGTCCGTCGGGCAGCGCGGATCCGATGCCGGTCTCCTTCAGCATTGCCTGAAATACATGCGATTCGCGCTCAGACATGCCAAGTGCGTCGAGTATCAAGGATTGTCCGTAGGTATTGTCGGCCGTTGCGATCAAGCCCAATACGATAGCCCATTGCTTCCAGTCTTCGGGAAATGCTTGGGCTAGGCCTGTTCTGACACGCTCTTCGAGAATGATCTGCCGTCCCTCGGGCAGACTGTCCGCGAGAATACGAGCAGGTTCGCTAATCTCGAAGAGCGGAGCCTTTTCGCCGCGCCTAATCAAGCCCAGGTTCTGGAGACGGAGCAGATAGCTGTCCAGAAATAGCGGGACTCCTCCCGTCCTGTTGAACAGGCAAGCGATGAGCTCGTCCGTGATATGGGCGAACAAGAGTTTGGAGAAGCGGTAGAACGCCTCACGGCCAAGCGGCGTGATCTGCCTCTCAAGCAGAACCTTACGAATGTTCAAACGGATCTTGCGAAGCAAGCCCTGCAATGCGGAATTGGCGTGGGCATCGGGCTGGCGGTACTCTAGCACCAGACGGATGCCGCCCCAGCTTGAGTCATCCAGAACCGAAATCAGCATCCATATTTCATCGGCAAGCTTTGGCGTCACCTGGTGACAATCTCGTAAGACGATCACTCTGGGTCCCATGCGGCTCGCCGCACGAACTAACAAGCGGAAATCCATCTTCAGGCTCCCGCCGCTTTCCTGTCGAAGCAGTGCCGATTCGATCTTACTTACTAGGTCGCCGAAAGCGCTTTTTTCAATGGCGGGTGCCAGGCAATTACGGATGACAGATGCCATGAGCTCATCGTCCGGCTCTTCCGGGACGGTGAAACGGAGAATGTCAAAGCTGGCCTTTGCGCGTAGCTCCTCGGCGACCTTTTCGATCAAATGGGTTTTACCAACGCCAGCTTCTCCCTCGACTAGAATTAGGCGAGTGTCGCCGGAAAATCCCATCCTAGCGATTAGATCGGCGATTTCCTCCGTACGCAGTTCCGGCAAAAAACTTGCTGCGCCGCTGGCGCGCAGATGTACCAGCGGAATACGGTGATCAGTTGTCTGATGCATCATCTTGAGGGAGATGCGATAGTCTTCGCCGGTGGCGAGATAGGCCGTATCGATGAGATAGTGCCCCTTCTCGGAACCGTCCAGTGGTGTCACATATCGCCAACTTTCATTGGGTAACCCATCGAGGGATATTTCAGCCGAGCCGGCATCCGCAGACTCCATCGTGAGCGTCAACAGGGCTCCGAGCTGGACATTCAGCGGTTGCCGCGCCGACTCGGAAGATGCGATCTCCACTTCGGAAAATGCCGCACATTCGGATAACCACCAATGGACTTCGCTCAAACCCGGCGCAATGAAGCCCAACCCGGCGACGCTCTTGACACCGGGTTCGCTTTCTCCCTCGTCGTCGCCGAGGATCGCTCCGGTTTGCCAATGGCGGAATTCGACGCTTCGGAAGATCGGGTTGGCGCTGCCATCGAAACTGAACAGCCGCGAGGCGTATTTCCTGATTTGCGGTTGAAGCGGCGTACGGGAAACGACATGGACACTCAGAGGCTGGTCCGACACGGCCACCACCATGACTTTTGCCACGCTGTCTAAGTCCAACGATCGCGAATAATTCTTGCACTCGAAATAGTGGAAGCGGTCTGTCGCGAGCATTCCGCTTCCGGGACGTTCCCGGACGACGTAATCGACCTCACCTTTGCCGTAGTTGCCGATATCGAACACGCGTGGATCACCAAATACTCGACGTACAAGGCATTCGAAAACGCGCTTTTGATACTCGATCCCACTGAGATGGGAGAGATCAATTGGCGACTCCGTTGCCTTGCCAGATACACGCATAATTCTTAGTTATTGATTGAAATTAATTAATTTTGAATGCATCATAATTAACAAATGGTCTGGCGGCACGCGAAATCCGTAATATTTCGATATAAAGTGCAGAAATGCATATTCACCGTTCGCTTTTGGCCCAGCCATCGAAATCCACGGGAAAGATATAGATGCAACGCTTGTCTCTAATTATTTTAGAGAGATTGCTTCTCAGCCTCTACCCACTGCAGTCGAGCTGTTGTCTCACTCTTTTAATTTGGCACAAAAAAATGGGACTGGGCTTTGCCGGAGGATTTATTAGAGCAATCATTTGCGAGTCTGCGTTTAGATATCGAAACTGCATACAATTGGCTCGTTGCGAATTTCGTGCCGTTGTAGGCAAACAGGCCGAAATACATTGATGGACTGTCGTGGACCTCGCCGCGGAGTCCGTTGCGCGTTAAATATGCGGATGATTGGTAGCAAGCGCGTTTCAGCAGAAAATCCTGAGTTGCTGTTTTTCAGCGGTAACGGCTTGTATATTTCGTTGGCTTACACATTAAATATGATATTTAATGTTGCACTTTCGCATGCAAAAGAAAAAGCCCTCCAAACTTGTCTCTGCTTCAGCACCTGTCGCCACCGTAAAGCGTATTTTCAAAACTGCTGAAGCCTCAAAGGTTGCGGCGAAGCGGGGCATTTCTGATGCCGATGTATGTAAGGCCGTCAAGCATTGATCGCTGGTGGGAAAACGAAACTTCCAGGTGGCGTGTATAAGAAGCGCATCAACAACATCAATCTTGATCGTGCAATTGTGCTTTGTCGGGATGGGTCGAATAATTGGATTTTTGTGGGTTTGTTTCAAAAGAACGAATTGGACAATATTACCGATGCTGAACTAGACGATTATCAGGCGCTGGCGAAAATCTATGCTGCGCTCTCTGATGAAGGTATCTCTAAGCTGATGATAGCTCGTGAATTGATGGAGATTTGCAATGAAAAATAAACCGTTAGCGAAACCGACCGTTCGGCCGGGAAAAAGTAAAGCGACGACGGCGGCGCAGACACTAAGGCCGAAAGCAAGGGTTCGGACCGTTGATGCTGAAGTAAAGAAAGTCGCGAAGGTCGCGCGTAGTGCCATCTCTGAAAATATCCACAAGACCGCCATGGGGTTGCTCGCGGCTGGTGTAATTGACAAGCAAACTATGCGGAAGTTTGACGAAACTTGCATCGTTGAGTTGCCGGTTGTGAGTCCTGATCAAGTTAGACGCATTCGTGAAAAATGGCACGTAAGCCAGCCGGTTCTTGCAAAGCAGATGGGGACAAGCGCTTCGACCGTAAAAAAATGGGAAAATGGCGCCAACCCTGTCAAGGGGCCAGCTGCGATCGTGCTTCGATTGATCGAAAAAAACGGTTTTGAATCGCTGAGCCACATGCTGGCGTAATGCTGCTGTTGCATTGCCTGGAATATTGACTCGTGTTGATCAAGAGGTACGATCCGATGAATATTCCAGGGATAATCTCAGGGATAAGTATTAAATTGGGAGTTATTTTTTCAATAACCGCTTCATCAAAAGAGTAGGGAAGTCTTGCCGATGCCCCGCAATGACATACACATAGATGTCATCATTAATTCGTCGGTAAACCAGCTTGTGATGCGATGTAAAAATGTTCTGATATTCAAAAATGCCAACCGATGCCAACTCTTTTATAGCAGCGCCTGGGTGGATCTCGGCATCGATCTGTTGCAGTTTGCAAAAATCTCGTCCTCGGCCTTCAGCCACTCGATCTCACCCCGTTTATCCAGCATATACTCCTGAAGCGAGAGCAAGTCCTCTTGCGCATCGGGCAGAATGATGACGGCCATTATTTACGGCGCTGACGGGCAGCACGAAGTTGTGCGCGAGATTCATCAACGGTGAGGCCCTTACCCTGCAGGCGATCTTTTTCTCCCAAGGCAATGATTTTCAGCGCGGCAATGAGTTCTTCCTTTTCCTGAAATTGTTTGATGCTTTCAATCACCATGCTGGCCTCGCCGTTCTGGGTGATAACGAATGGGCTTCCATTCATTTCCAGGTCTTCGGAAATTTGCGCCGCATGGCTTTTCAAATAGGAAATTGACTTAATGTTGGCGATGGATTGCATGGCGAACTCCTTTACACGAATGGGTCTGAATTTGGGCCTTAATTCATTCGAAGTCAATGATCGACGCATGTCTCGCTTGCAATGCCGAAGTCTTCGCCAAGGTATTGAACACGCGCGGCGAAACGGTTCGCTTTGGCTATCGCCTGACCAAGACGCCGGCTGGATGGAAAGTCTACGATGTCAACGTGATGGGCGCATGGATGGGAGAGGTCTACCGGCAAACTTTTACGGTGGAGATCCAGAAGTCAGGCACTGACGGCCTGCTCAAGATGCTGGCCGATAAAAACAAACGCCTCGCTGCCAATCCGCCTCAATCACAACAACAACGCTAACCTTAAATCGCTGTACAGCTTATCCGGACAGATTATTCAAATTCCTTCCACACTGTCACCGCAGATTACGCTGCTAAAACCCAAGTAGATATTTAGATTCGCCATTAATATTAGGCACTTTCTTAATTTCAATTGCGGCCTAAAAAATTGCATGATCTAACGTTGATCCAATGAATGCTTTCCGTTAAAGTTTTCCGCGGTGTTGATAGCACCCTAGGAACGGCCCCCCGCCCGACAGCCGTGGATTTTTTACGTCCTTAGTTTTATGGCCGGGTAGCGTGCAGTGATACAAGACCTTCGGGAAAAGCTGCAGACCGTTTTCTAGCGGCTATCAAATACCCGGCCACCCTCTCAACGAAGGTGGATTTGAAAAAATCTAACCGGAGTTCTTCATGACCGCAACGGTGCATCCCCCGCCTGTTCCCCCTCAAAGCAAAGCCCGCGTTCTACGCCTTATCCCCACGATCAACAAACCGCTCGACACCAATTGCACCGACGTCACCGTCAAGTTAAAACGGGCGCTGCGCACGGCGCAATCGGGCGCAACGAAGGGAGCACTTGTCATCGCCCTCGATCATCAAGGCGGATGGAGCATCGACCTTGCCGGGCAACTGCTGTATGACGACGACACATTATGTTTGATCGCCTGCCGCATGCTGGGCGTCTGTTTGACGACTAACGTCCCTGAATAAAAAAAGCCGCCGCGGTCCCCCGCAGCGGCTTTTTGCCCGTCCGTGCTCGCCAGCCTTATCGCCCGTTCAGGTGGTCAATGATCCACGGCATTGTGACTTAGTGTTCATGCGGGTTTTTTGTTTTAGCAGGGCTTTTAACGTTCATTGACATGCGGGATCATTCATTCCTATGCATGGGCCTCTACCGTATGCACTTCGAGACCGACGCCTAACTGCCGGCGCACCGCACTGAAGATCGCCGCCAGATTGTCCATATTGGGATTGCCTTTGGGCGATAGCATCCGATGCAGGCTCTTGCTGGGCCGGTCGGTCGCCTCGGCGAGTTGCTCGAACCCGAGCGTCGCGTTGACCAGATCGCGCAGGATCAGGCGCGCGGTTTCCGCCTCGCCATTCAGAAATAGCGTGGCCGCTTCGTGCAGCAGCGCCTTGGCGAATGCCGGGTCGCGCCCGACGCGTTCGACGACTGTATGTTTGAAATTACGAGTCAGTGCCATTGTCATTACCTTTTGTGTTTGCCGGGTTTCTTGGTTGCTGCGACGGCCGCTTTTTTACGGGCCTTGTACTCAATGTGCAATGCCTTGGCCCGGTCGATGTCGCGTTGCTGGCCGCGCTTTGTACCGCCGCCGAACAGTACGATCAGCCGGTCCCCATCCTTCGCCAAATAGACGCGGTAGCCTGGCCCCCAATCGATGACATACTCGCCGATACCGTCGAACCACTTCACGCTGGAGGTGATGCCGAGTTCCAGCCGCAACTTGGCAGTGACCACCTTCGCTGCCGCTTGCGTGTCAAGCCCATTGAACCATGTCTGATATGGGCTTGACCCATCCTCTTGTAGATATTCTTCGATTCGGATACTCATCGTTTGAATGGTAACTCATACGTTACCATTTGGACAAGCGAGAATGTCGTGAACGGCGTCGTACCCTATGCGCCAACCGTCGTACGTTGGCGCTTGGCATGCGGATGCCTGAAGCGATGACCTGCTTGGTATGACGTTGTAAAAATGCCGGTGTCTGTTGACGCCCTGTCTCTGTATCTATGCAATGGCTGGCAGGCCATTGCTCCGATTTTGTCTTCGCCCGCGCCGCTCTTACATTGTTGATCGCCCAGCACAGACCGAACAGATTGCTTCGAATCCAACACCGCCCCAATACCCACAAAAAACGAAAATAAAAAAATAGCGATAAAAATCATCTACTTAATAGGCCTCAACCGTATCGCATTCGCCGCTTGTCGATTGGCACGATCTTCGCTCTATGAAGATGCCCTTTTTACTTTAAACGAGCATCCCACATGACTTCATTCACGATAAGCGCACCGCAAGCCCGCAGCGCCGCAGTACCCCGGTTGCAATCGGTCGGCCGCCCGGCACAACTATCGTCCGGCCCAATCCTGTCGCTGGAGCGGGTCGGGAAATCGTTTACCGTCGATGGCGCGCCGCTGGAGGTGCTCTGTGCCATCGATCTGGACGTTCGGGCCGGCGAGTTCGTCTGCCTGGTCGGCGCCTCCGGCTGCGGAAAATCAACAATTCTTCGCCTGATCGCGGGATTGGAAAATCCGACCGCCGGAAAGGTTTTGCTGCACGGCGCGCCGGTTGCCGGCACTGGGCTGGAACGCGGTATCGTATTCCAGGAGCCGCGTCTTTTCCCATGGCTGACGGTTGAACAAAACATTTTGCTCGGTCTGGATGTGCTGGCCGTTCCGGCGGCGCAAAAGCTGCGGACCGTGGCAGAACATATCGCACTGGTGGGCCTTGCCGGCTTTGAAAAAGCCTATCCGGCGCAATTGTCGGGCGGCATGGCACAGCGGGCGGCGATCGCGCGGGGGCTGGTGGCGCGACCGGAGATACTGCTGCTGGACGAGCCCTTGGGCGCGCTCGATGCGTTGACGCGCACCTACCTGCAGGAGGAACTGTTGCGGATCTGGCGCCAGGAGAAGATTACGACGGTCATGGTCACGCATGACGTGGAAGAAGCCGTGTTCCTGAGCGATCGCATCGTTATCCTGGATCCGCGTCCGGGACGCATCCGCACCATCGTCGATGTCGATCTGCCACGTCCGCGCGCACGTGGCGATGCGGATTTCGCCGCCCTCAAAACCACCGTGCTCAGCGAGCTGCGGCATTGATGGAATCGTTCAACAATAACAACTCCGGCAGGCTGTTGGACCGCCAACAACACGCGTTCAAACCTGCTGCGAAATCAACAGCCCAATGTTGATTTCGCCGCTGCCTTGCGCAGTCGAACATTCTTCTTTCTGCGCGATTATTTAAAAAATATCAATGTAATCAATTGCTTGGATCGCCAACGCGAACCGCAACCGAATGCATTTTTTTGTCATCGACGCCTGGCACGCAATCTGCAAACAGTGATGCATTTACCGCCACCGCTTAAATGCCGCGGCTCAAATTCGGCAGCTCAAACACAGGAACGATTATGGCAATAGAAACCCATAGCCCGGATCGCATCGACAAAAAGCGCTCCGCCGACGTGCTGGTGCTGGGCGGTGGTCCCGCCGGTACCTGGGCGGCCCTGGCGGCGGCAAAGCAGGGCGCGCGCGTGGTGCTGGCCGATAAGGGATATTGCGGCACGTCGGGTGCGACCGCGCCGTCTAATACCGGCGCATGGTATCTGCCGCAAGATGCGCAGCGCAGCGCCGAAGCGGATCGCCGTCTGGCCGGCGCCGGCGGTCTGGCGCACCGGCGCTGGATGCTGCGCGTCATGGAACAGGCCTGCAAAGGTCTGGATGAATTGGCCGCCAGCGGTTATCCCTTTCCGTTCGATGAAGATGGTTCGCTGTATCGCGCCAATCTGCGCGGGCCGGACTATATGCGTTACATGCGCAAGCAGGTCAAAGCGGCCGGCGTGCAGGTGCTGGACTATCACCCGGCACTGGAATTGCTGTGGGCCGACGGCGCTGTTGCGGGGGCTGCCGGCACTTGCCTGCGCGGCGGCGAGCGCTGGCAGATCACCGCCGGGGCGGTGGTGCTGGCCACCGGCGGTTGCACCTTCCTGTCGCATGCATTGGGCACCGACGGCAACACGGGGGACGGCTATCTGATGGGCGCCGAAGCGGGCGCGCGATTGTCGGGAATGGAATTTTCCGCGCAATACGGCTTGTCGGCCTCGCATTCATCGGTGACCAAGGGTCTGCCGTTTGCGTTTGGCAGCTTCTATATGGAAGACGGCTCGCCATTGCCGCCGTCGAACGAAGACCGCTCCACGCGCATTGCGCGCGCGATGATTGCCGGCCGGCAGGTCTATGCGTTGCTGGATCGCGCAACGCCGGAAGAAAGCGATTGGCTGCGTCGCGGCCAGCCCAACTGCTTTCTGGCGTTCGACCGTATCGGGCTCGATCCTTTCCGGCAGCGCTTTCCGGTGACCTTACGTTCCGAAGGCACGGTGCGCGGCGTCGGCGGGCTGGATGTGATCGCCGACGATTGCGCTTCCACAGTGCCGGGACTCTATGTCGCAGGCGATGTGGCAACGCGGGAGAACGTGACGGGGGCGGTGTCCGGCGGCGGCAGCCCCAACGCATCGTGGGCCATTTCTTCCGGCACGTGGAGCGGCGCCGCAGCCGCGCTGTTTGCCAAGAGGCTCGGCGCCAGAAGCCATACGCGCCATGTCGTCAGCCTCGGCGGTGCGGGATTGCGGCCTCGCAAATATGCCTCCGACAGCGTGCTTGCGCCAGCGGTGACGCCAGTGGTTCAGGCCGAATCGCTGCCGCTGGAAATCAATTTTTTCCGTTCCGCGGATCGGATGACACAGTCGCGCCAGCGACTCGATGCATTGTGGAACGATGTGCGCGACCATCTTGCTCCGGAGCGGCAAGGCAAGTCAGACGGCCGCGCATTGCTGCGGTCGCGGGAAGCCGCAGCGCTGACAGCCACCGCGCGCTGGGTCTGGGCTGCGGCGCAAGCACGTACTGAAAGTCGCGGCCTGCATCGCCGCAGCGATTTCACGCAAACCGATTTCGCCCAGACGCACCGTATTCATCTGAGAGGCACCGACGATATCGTGACAAGCACCGATGAAACCGAATGGAGGGCCGTTGCATCATGATCGAAATTGTCGATAGCCAGCGCTGCATCGAATGCAATATTTGTGTCGAAGTATGTCCTCGCGATGTCTTCGATGTCGTCAAAGACAAGGCGCCGATCATTGCGCGCAAGAGCGATTGCCAGACCTGTTTCCTGTGCGAATTGTATTGCCCGACCGACGCCCTGTATGTGTCGCCTTATGCGGAACAGGATGAATCGGTTCAATCGGCGCAACTGATCGCGGACGGACGGATGGGCAGCTATAGCCGGAATATGGGATGGCGGCGCGGCAAAGCCGCCGGTACCGATCGGGACCCGACCCGCCTGATACGCCTGCGCACCGCAGGCGGTGTTTGACATCATTATTTGAAAAGTGGAGTTTGTATGCGAAGAAGGCAATTTTTAAAAACGGCGGTGACGGGGATGACAGGTGTGGCAGGGGTCACAGGGGTGTCGGCGATGTCGGCATTGATTCTGAGCGCTTGCGATCGGCAGCAGGCAGCTGCAACGGCTGCTGCAGCTGCGCCACCGCTATCGTCGCCGCCCCAAGCATCGGCTTTGGCATTGGCGTCGGCGGGTGAAATACCGAAAGTCATCCGGGTCGGCGCAATGGGCTCCTGGGGGGCGACGGTGGCAGCCGATTTCATGGGGATTTTGCAATCGCAGAAATTGCTGGAAAAGGAATTCGAAAAAGACGGCACGCGCATTGAATGGAATGTGATCGACGGCGCCGGACCTGCGCAGAATGAGGCAATTGCCAACGGTCTGATCGATTTCGGCCATTATGGCGCGCTGCCCAATATTATCGGCAAGGCACGTGGCTTGAAGACGCGCATTCTCGCCTCTTACGGTTACGTCAACAGCTACCTTGCCGTGCGCACCGCGCTGCCGGTAAAATCGCCGGCCGACCTCAAAGGCTACCGGCTGGCCGCCGACATCGGCCACATCAACCATTTGACCACCGCCATGCTGCTCAAGCAGTACAACATCGATCTGAAAGACGTGACTCTGGTCAAGTTGGGCGATGCCGAAGCGCTTGCCGCATTGGCGGCCGGGCAGGTCGATGCCTATCTGGGCGGGTTGTCGCTATTTGCGCTGGAAGATCAAGGCATTGTGCGCATTATCTATTCGGCGCGCGGCGATCGGTCGCGCGCCAGCAACTTCGGCGGGTTCGTGGCCGTGGAGCAGTTCGCCGGGCGCTATCCGGAGGCGACGCGCCGCGTTCTGAAATCGTACATCCGCGCTACGCACTGGATTGCGGAGCCGGAAAATCGCGAAGCCTATTTCGACTGGGTAGTGAAAAATTCGACCACGCCATTGCGAATGGTGCAGCGGGACTTCGATGGACAGGCACTGCGCGATCGCGTCAATCCGGTCATCGGCGACGATTATCTGTCCCGTTATCGGGAAGGCATTGCGTTCTGCTTGAAAAACGATCTGATCCGCAATCCGGTCGATGTCGATCACTGGATTGATCGCAGCACCAACGAATCCGTCATTGCCGAACTGGGCTTGCAGCAATTCTGGGGCGACAGCAAAAAAATCGCGTCGGCCGCGTCGGCCGGGTTTTCCGTGCCTTCCGCGTCGTTCGTATCGTCCCCTATCGGACGATCGGTTTAAGCGCTACCGGGAAAACAGGGGAATCTCGATGCCGTCCGTTTTGAAAGCTATTCCGGCTGAGCGCCTGATTGCATCGGAATCGATGCCGCTGCCGATGCCGTTGTCGGCACGTAAAACGCCGGCCGGCCAAATTCAAAAGATCCACTGGTTGCGGATCGCCGAAGCATCGGCTTTCCCGCTGCTGTTGCTGTTGCTCTGGCAGGCCGCCAGTTCCTTGAACCTCGCCGCCTCTGAAATTCTGCCGTCGCCGGCGCTGGTGCTGCAGACCTTTGCGCGGCTGTGGTTGAGCGGCGAACTGGGCGGCCATCTAGCGATCAGTTTTTCACGCGTGTTGCAGGGTTTCCTGCTGGGCGGTGCAATAGGCATCGCTGTGGGCTTGACGATGGGGGTGTCGCGGGTGGCGGAGCAGATGATCGGTCCGCTGTTCCGGGCCTTTTGCCAGGTGCCGATCATGGCGTGGCTGCCATTGATGATGCTGGTGTTCGGCGTCGGCGAGATGCTCAAGGCCGTCATCATCGCCATGGCGGTATTGGTCCCGATGGCGATCAATACGTTTGAGGGCATCCGTCGCATTCCGCCGCACTATCTGGAGGTGGCGAAAGTATTGCGCCTGCGCCGCCGCACACTGTTGCTGAGGCTGCTGCTGCCGGCGATTTTTCCGCCGATGTTTTCGGGCGTGCGGCAGGGGCTGAGCCACGCCTGGGTATCGCTGATAGGCGTCGAATTGCTGGCATCGACCAAAGGCGTCGGTTACATGATGTCCTGGGGGCGGGTGATTTTTCAACTGGACATTGTCTTCGCGGGCGTGATCGTGGTCGGGCTGGTGGGCCTTGCGATGGATCTGGTATTGCGCCATATCGAGCGGCGTCTCGGAAGCTGGCGTCCGGCCACGCAACGGGAGGCGTCATGACGCCGCGCCGTTTCGGTCGTTCCTCTTCAACATTCTCAATATCCTCGACAGCCTGGCTGGGATGGGTCATACCGGGACTGTTGCTGGCTGTCTGGTGGATGTCCTCGCATTTCGGCTGGGTGGATGGGCGCCTGCTGGTGCCGATCGAAAAAGTCGTCATGGCGCCGCTCGATCCGGTGGTGCGGCGTCTGGTGGAGGACGGCGTGCTGTCTAGCTTATGGCGCAATATCCTGGGTGGTTCGATCGGCAGCGCGGCGGGCTTGGCGTTCGGCCTCTGGCTGGGTTTGTCGCCCCGGGCCGAGCGCATGATCGGCCCCAGCTTTCATGCTTTCCGGCAGATCGCCATGTTTGCCTGGATTCCGCTGTTTACCGCCTGGTTCGGCATCGGTGAAACCACGCGCGTCCTGTTTATCGCGATGGCGGCCTTTAAGCCCATGGCGGTCAATACGCAGGAAGGTATTCGCAGCGTGCCGTCGCAATATCTGGAAGTCGGCCGCGCTATGTGCCTGTCGCGCTGGAGACTGTTGATCAAGGTCATACTGCCGGCGGCGCTGCCTTCCGTTCTGGCGGGCTTGCAACTGGCGTTTATCTACGCATGGCTGGCCACCATCGGTGTTGAAACGCTGGTCGGCTTTTCGAAGGGCATCGGATCGGTGCTGATCGAAGGGCAGCAGCATTTCAGGATGGAGGTTGTGTTGTTCGGCATCGTACTGATCGGCACGCTCGGCTTCATGTTCAATATATTGGTCAAGCGTGTATCGAACCGCCTGCTGCGTTGGCGCACGCAAGCATGAGAAACGCGTTTGCATGCTGGTTGCCTATGCGTTTCAGGCATTGAATGGCACGTAAGCAAATAAGCTAATGCTGTAATCTTCGTTCGTGCGCGGAGAACCGGCAGATATAGTTGTCGCATGAACCTTTTACCGCATGATTTTCCCGTCAACGCATCCACTGACCATTTACGTAGTTCGGGCGTGGTTCCGCTCGATGCCTCCAATGAAGGCGCGTCGACCCTGATCGCGTTTCGCAACTCGCAACAGTTGAGTTTGCTGGTGCGCGCCACGGCTTTCGTTTTTTCCGATCCGCAGTCGCTGCAATTGCAGGATTTGATCAAGCGTATCGCGCCCAGCGAAGCCACCGCGTTGATCGTCGGCGAAACCGGCACCGGCAAAGAGCTGGTCGCGCGTCATATCCACGCGCTCAGCCATCGCAGCGATACAGCCTTCGTGGCGGTTAACTGCGGCGCGTTTTCGGAAACCCTGATCGAGAGTGAATTGTTCGGTTATGAGCGCGGCGCATTTACCGGGGCGATGCAATCGAAAGCCGGCTGGTTCGAAACTGCCAGCGGCGGTACGCTGTTCCTCGATGAGATCGGCGATCTGCCTCTGCCGATGCAAGTCAAGCTGCTGAGAGTATTGCAGGAACGCGAGGTGGTAAGGCTCGGGGGCCGGCGGCCGGTCCGGATCGATGTGCGCCTGATTGCGGCGACCAATGTCGATTTGGCCGAAGCCGTGCGCGCCGGCCGTTTCCGTGAAGATCTGTACTACCGTCTGCAAGTGGTCACCTTGCCGCTGCGGCCGCTGCGCGAACGCGCCGGCGACATTCTGCCGCTGGCGCATCACTTCCTGAAAATGTATGTCAAGCGGCTGGGTCTGGAGCAATTCACGCTGGCGCCGCAAACCCAGCGGGCGCTTCTCGACTATCCGTGGCCGGGCAATATCCGTGAACTGGAAAATGTGATCCATCGCGCGCTGCTGGTGTCGCGGCAGCATCAGATTCTGGTGAGCGATTTGTGTCTGCCTGCATGGGTGGAACAGTCGCCGCCCGCCAAACCCGCCGGCGCTGCAAACGCCACTATCTCATCCGCACCCGCTTATGCCGCGTTGCTGCGTGCGTGGCGCTCTTTGCTGGAATCCGGCGATGTCGTCTCGTTCGACCAATTGCAGCATCAATTGATCGGCGAGGCATGGCAGAGCAATCAGGGAAACCAGGTGCGCACTGCCAAACAGCTTGCGATCAGCAGGAATATTCTGCGCACTTATCTGAAGAAGGCTGCCCTGCTCTGAGCGATTCCTAGCGATTAGTCGCAAGATGCCGCGTTCCCGCATGGAGGCGCGGCTTTTTGCGTTGGTTGAGTCCTTTGCGTTCTCGGACAAAATTGAATACTATAATTTCTGCGGTGAACGTAGTGGGACGAAAAAAGCATCGTTAGAGTAGAAAAGCTAGGAAATATATTCGTGAGACCCCTGCTCATTGTCGGTCCGAGCATATAGTCGACGCGAGCGACGATTAACCATTCGGAGTCGTTATGGACAAGCAGCTTCATTGGGACACCGCTTACAAAATCAAAGCGCCGGACACCGTCAGTTGGTTTCGGCCTCATCTCGATATGTCATCAGAGCTGGTAGAACGTCCGGCAAGCACACGTGCTGCTTCAATCCTGTCCGCGCTATTGGCAGTCTTTATCATTACTGCAGCAAACCTCGCCAATGCCCAAGAAGCCCCCGACAAAATGGTCCAGCGCATCAGCGAAGAAGTGATGGCGATTGTGCGATCCGATAAGGCCATTCAACGCGGCGATCCGCGCAAAATCCGGCAGGTGATTGAAGAAAAGATCATGCCTAATGTGGATTTTGATCGCTCCACGGCGTTGGCAACCGGACGTTACTGGCGAGTAGCAACACAGGAACAGAAATCCCAGCTACAAACCGAATTCCGCGCGCTGTTAAGGCATACTTATTCCGGCGCCATGTCGAAGATTCACGACCAGAAAATCAACTACGAACCATATCGCGCCGATCCGGCGGATACCGATGTCGAAGTCTTCGCCAAGGTATTGAACACGCGCGGCGAAACGGTTCGCTTTGGCTATCGCCTGACCAAGACGCCGGCTGGATGGAAAGTCTACGATGTCAACGTGATGGGCGCATGGATGGGAGATGTCTACCGGCAAAGTTTTGCG
Source organism: Herbaspirillum sp. (assembly GCA_028291765.1). Lineage (GTDB taxonomy): Bacteria > Pseudomonadota > Gammaproteobacteria > Burkholderiales > Burkholderiaceae_D > Herbaspirillum. Next base: position 12,406 of record JAQGNR010000093.1, on the reverse strand, counting down.
GCGGAGATCCAGAAGTCAGGCATTGACGGCCTGATCAGGATGCTCGCCGATAAAAACAAACGCCTCGCTGCCAATCCGCCGCAATCGCAACAACGCTAACCTATCAACGATTGTTCGACACATTTGTTATTTTCACATTGTGTCTCAACTGTCAAAGGAGAAACCCGCATGCGTATCGATTTACCTAAGCCCATTGCCGCCTATTTCACCGCGGACGCCGATAAAAGCGACACCGAGGCCGTTGCGCAGTGCTTTAGCGACAATGCTGTCGTGACAGACGAAAATCGCTCTCACAAAGGCCGTGCCGCCATCAAGCAATGGAAGGCGGACGCCTCGGCGAAATATCAATATACGAGCGAACCGTTTTCCTCCGAAGAGATAGATGGAAAGATCATCGTGACCAGCCGGCTGGTCGGCAACTTTCCCGGCAGCCCTGTCAATCTCCGATACTTCTTCGAGATCGAAGGCGACAAGATTGCATCGCTGAAAATTACGCCATGAGCGCCGATCTCGAACTGCGGGAGACTGCCCTACGAGACCTTACCCTCCATTCCCCTTGAATTACCCGCGCTGCGGGTTCATAGCCTACCGGGGAGGGGGCGAATCCCCCTTTCTCCGCCAGAATAGTGTTAAGAAGTCCAGTGAAGTACAAAACCCGCATGAAACCTAGTGTTCATGCGGGTTTTTCGTTTTATGCGGTCCTCGCTTCACCCAGCGCACGGGCCGCATTCCCGGAGGCCGCGCCAGGACTGGGCCAAAAGTGATTTATGGGCTCCTCCGTTGCTTGCTTACAAATTAGATTTGCTGTGCCGCACAATTTGGTTTAAGCTTTTACCATCTGTATGGATGGTATATAGATGGTGTGCGGATGTTAAGTGGATGGTGCACGAGGTTTTCTATGAAATTCAGGCACTCAAGCCAGTAGCGGGTAAATATTTATCGCAAGGTAAGCAGAGGAGTTCTCATGGCCGTTTTGGAGCACAAACCCAAATTCGCTGACAGCGAAAAAATCACCATCAACCTCGGGGTGATCGATCTGGGGCAGATCGACTTATTGGTGCAAGAAGGCTTTTACGCCAATCGAACGGATCTGATCCGTACCGCCATTCGCAACCAATTGGTAGTGCACTCGGATGTCGTCAAGCAGACAGTGGCGCGCAAAAGCCTGGTGCTGGGTTTGCAGAGTTATTCACGGGCCGAGCTTGAGGCCGTTTTGGCCGCCGGTGAGCGACTTCAGATTCAGGTGCTGGGACTGGCTGCTATCGCTGCCGACGTTCCCGCAGAGTTGGCCGCAGCGACGATTGAGTCAGTGACGATACTGGGCGTCTTCCAGGCCAGCGCTGCGGTAAAGGCGGCATTGGCAGGCCGCATCCATTCGCGCTATTGACCGCGCTACTGGCTGAATTCTCAATCGCAAGCCGATCGCAATATTGATGTAAAGGAAAAATCATGTCCCAAGTTAAAAACCTGCATGACCGCATAGCCGCCACAGTGGGATTGCTTGCATCCAAAGGCCCAAACGTCGCACTCGCTGCGATTCAGGAAGCGCTCAAGAACGGCCCGCTCGCCGATGTCCGCACGAGTAACGCCGCATCTTCATTTCGGCCAGACGCCGCGGTAATGAGCATGCCGCAATTCCCGGCGGGGCAGCCTGAATTCGTCAGCAAGCTGTTAAAGCAACTCGGTGTTTGCGTGCCGGGGATAACCGACGCTCCCGCTACCCCAGCCATGCCTTCCTGGCTAAACGCTGCCGGCACTTCCGCCGCCCGTGTCACCTATGGCGCCCCCGCTTCGCATGCTTTTTCAGAGGAGGAAAACGAAAATGCAATACCCGACAAGGGTCAGTTTCTAAGCAAGTCATATGCAAACCAGGCCGGCAGCCGCCGGTACAAAGTTTACATTCCAAGCACGTATGTCGGCCAGCCGATGCCGCTGATGGTCATGCTGCATGGCTGCACGCAAAATCCCGACGACTTTTCTGCGGGCACGCAAATGAATACGGTCGCCGAAGAAAAGCAATGTTTTGTGGTCTATCCGGCGCAAGAGCAATCCGCCAATGCGTCAAAATGCTGGAACTGGTTCAAAGCGTTAGATCAACAACGCGGGCAGGGCGAGCCGAGCATTATTGCCGGCATCACGAATGCCGTCATCGCTGAATATGGCCTGGATCGCGACAAGGTATATGTGGCGGGTATGTCTGCCGGCGGTGCGATGGCCGTCATCATGGGGACCACTTATCCCGATCTGTATAAAGCGGTCGGCGTGCATTCCGGCTTGCCTTATGCCGCAGCCAATGACCTGCCGTCGGCGATGAGCGCAATGCGTGGCGTGGCGGCAAACCGTGCCCGTTTCAATGATGGATCGTCATCGCAGTCGGCTCTCGCTGCGATCCCGATTATCGTGTTCCATGGCGATAGCGATACGACGGTCAGTTCCGCCAACGGCAATCAACTGATCGATGATTTTGTGCGTAATTTTGCGCAAAGAGAAGTGGGCGCTGCGATGCATGTTCTGGTCGAAGATGGCGGGAAGCCAGGACGGCGCACTTATACGCGCACCTCCCATCATATGGACGACCAGCCGGCTTTGGCCGAACATTGGGTGATACATGGCGCAGGTCACGCCTGGGCCGGCGGCAGTGCAAGGGGCAGCTATACCGACGCCAGCGGGCCTGACGCCTCCAGGGAAATGCTACGGTTTTTTTATACGCAGTCACCTGAACCCGCTCATGAACTATCGATGGGCAGAAAAAACGGACCAATATCTTCGTCGAACGCTGGACAATCCATCTAAACAATACCAAGAAGTTGCTCTCGATATTCGCTGGCTATCTGTAAAGCGCGCAGAGCGGAACAAGCGTATCTCTAGCGTAACAGTCCATTCGTTGCCGCCGGCCCGCACACAAAAGCCCTACCGGACCACGCAATCGACAGTATTGGTTTTGCTTTGTGCGGAAGATGACGTTGTCGGAGGAGCGTTGAACGCAACCGGCGGCGTAAAAGCAATGCCGGGATTCTTCGGCAAAACCACCGGCGGATTCTGAGCACTCGGCGTATAGCCGAATTGCCCGGCTGAGAAGGTCGTCGTGCCGGCGGGATTCGATAATTTTATTTGGCCGACGATCACCTGCACATATAAACCCGGCGCTCTACCGGCAGTCGGTGACGGTGGCGCCGCCTGTGCCAAAGTCAAAGGCCGGATCGCCATGGCGGTGGCCGCGTCGCTGCGGCTTGTCATCTGCCATGAATCAAGCCCTGCAGTACTGGCCATCAAATAAGCCAGAGCAGCGGCTTGCGCCACGGCGCTTTGCTTGCGATATTGAATAATCGCGCTGGCGCCTTGCAGATTGACGGTCCCGGCTGGCGTCGTCAGCGTAACGCGATCCTGGCTGCGCTTGCCGATCAAACCCGAAGTCGAACGCACGCCGCCCTGAGTCAGGGTGAGGGCGATATGGTCTGCATCCGGTTTATCTGCCTCATAAGAAAAACGGTCGATCGTCAGTACCGTATCCGGCTGCAAAATAAGCAGGCTGTCGTCGCTGAACTTGATTTGCGCATACCCGTTCTTTTGGGTGGTCAGCGTATCGCCTTGTTCCACCGTGGAGTTCGTTGCAAGAACACGGCTCGATCCATCCGCTTTTGTGGCCAGCAGCGGACCGCTCAAATGCGTAATGGCGCCGATCGGCGGCCCGGCGTAAGCAAATGCGCCGGCCCACATCAATGCCAAAAAAAGCAGCGGCTTAATTACAGTACATTTTTTGAACGGGTGCATTCTTTGCTCCGGTTGAGTCTGCTGTCGTTGCTATTTTGGCGTCGTCGGGGGCTGTCGCCGCCGTGCCCGATCCTGTGCCAGATCCTGTGCCCGATCCCGAACCTGAAGATGAGTCTGAAGTCGTGCTTGGTGCGGGCGCTGCCGGGATTTTCGTAGTGGGAAGCTTTGCAGTAACGGTTGTCGGGATGCCAATCGTTGTATTAATCACGTTGACCGTGCTATTGAGCGCCTGCGATACCGGGGTCGCAGGCGCGGTGGCCCGCGGAGGGCTCAGAACCTGGCAAAGCGCCGAAGAGGGGGCGATTGTGCAAATGTCCGCGATGACAGGCGCCGGTGTTGCCGTACAGCCCGGCAGCGTTGGATTAGCGCTGCATTGCGCGACTGTCGGCAATATGGCCGAGCAGCCTGCAGCGGAAGGGCTGGCGATACATGATTGCAGCGTTGGTGCTGCCGGTGCGGCGGGCACGGTAGGCGTGGAGTCATGTATCGTGACGGTCCCGCCATTGGCTGCCGTCAACACGGCGCCGGCGCTCAGATTGACCAGCCCGGTGCCGCTGGCTGTACCGCCGCCGTTATCGTTGGCCGACAAAACCAGTGCGCCGCCGTTGCTTGTAATCGATGCGCCGATATTGATATTGTTGCCCGCCTGCGCCGTCAACCCTACGCCCGGGGTGTTGAATGTGACAGCGCTGTCGAATGTAATGTCATGCGTTGCCTGTAACGTGACATTTGCGCCGATATTGATAAATTGCGCGGGATTAATGAAGGACGTGGAATCGGCGTTGGCGGCGAAGGTAGCCGAGTTCGCCAGATCGGACGGGTCATCTGCCGAGGAAATAATGATATCCCTCGGATCGAGCAGCCATTTGCCGAGCTGGCCATGGGCCGCAGTAGCGTTCACGCGAATGCCGGCCACATCCAGATAGTGCGCCGACGTTTCCACAAAACCGCCATTACCCGATTGCGCTCCGCCGTGCACCGATATCGAGCCATACACTTGCGCGGTCTGCTCGCCCCAGACAATCACCTTGCCGCCATCGCCGCGCACAATCGCATCGGCCCTGATGCTTGCGTCCTTGTCGACATACACCTGCTGCGCGTTCATCACCGCCGGATTCTTGCCTTGATAATCGCCGCCGATCAATACTGTGCCGCCGCCGTTCTGTCCGCTGGCGTCGACGCCAGCATTGCCGAGCAGGCCAAGCTGTTGGCCCAGCGCCTGAATCTCGCCGCCGGTATCGATGCCGGTGGCAGTCGTGACACTACCTGCTTCCAGTAAAGTCGTGCCGCTGGCGCGCAAAACGATCTTGCCGTTTTGGCCGACGACAGCGCTGTTGGCGTTGAGCGTGCCGCGTTGATTCACCAACGCGCCGTAGATGCCGATCTGGCCGCCCTGCGTGACGACTTGCCCCAGGTTGATGGCCTGGTCGGTCGGCGCCGACACCACGACGTGCAAACTTGGATTTGTGGAATCGGCCAATTCCACGCTGTGGCCCGCAGCCAGCAATACCTCGCCCTGCGGCGAATTGATGACGCCATTATTGGCGACGTTCGACGCGATCAGAAATACCTGCCCGCCGGATGAGGTCGTAATATTGCCGTTATTGGTCACGTTGCCCGCTACGCTGCCGGCGCTGAATTTTTTCCTCCCGGCCAGAAAATCCTCATTCGTAATCGCCAGGCTCGATGCCACCAGGCCGGCCACATTGACTTGCGAACCGGCGCCGAAAATCACGCCGTTGGGATTGATCAGAAAGACATGGCCGTTCGACGTCAGCGTGCCGAAAATCTGGCTCGGGTTCTGCCCGGTAATGCGGTTCAGCACGGCGCTACTGCTGCTCTGCTGAATAAATTGGGTTGTTTCGCCGGGACGGATCGAAAAACTTTTCCAGTCGATGATCGCGTTCGGACTGTTGGTGATCGAGTAAACATTGCCTTGCCTGGAAAACGTCACATCGCCGCTGACCACATGATGGCCATACGGATTGGCGGAGGCGGTGCCGATGCCGGCTGCAACCAGCGCGGCGGCCAGCGCCAGCGGCCAGAATGTGCCGGATAATTTTTGAGGCGTTGGCAAATTGATCTTCATGGCATCCTCAGAAATTCAAGCCGAGACGAACGTGCAAACGGTTGTCGCCCGTTTGCGTAAGGGTCGATTCCGCATGCAGCACGTGTCCGTAATCCATCTGCAAATCGACGCTTTTGCCATAGGCCAGACGCACACCCACCCCCATGCTGCTGATCGAGATCTGATTGGGTTCGCCCTGCAGGCCGTGGTTGTGCTTGGTATAGGCGGTATCGTAGAACGCCAGCATCCTGCATTGCCAGTTCGCGTTTTTGCAAAGAGGCGGCGTATACACTTCAAGATTTCCGACAACGCCCGAATCGTTCGATACTTCACGTTCTTCAAAGCCACGCACCGAGCTGGCGCCGCCCGCGCCGAACTGTTCGCCCGCCACCAGCGCATCGGCGGTGTATTGGCCGTTAATGATGGCGCGCACCTGCCATGCGGCCGGCAACTCTTGTATCGCGCTGGCGGAAAAGCGCAGCGCATTGTAATCGTCGGCGGCGCCGGCTCTTGCTGCGGTGAAATCGGCCTGGCCGCCGCGCGAGCCGCCGGGAATGTTATGCAGCAGCGTCACGGCGCCACTCAGATAGCGCTTATCCTGAGAATAACTGCCCAGATAGGTGGCGCTGATCGGATGCACCGTAATGCTATTGCCGAAATCGGTCCCAAATATCATCTCGCTGCTCTTATAGGCCTTGTAGTCGAGGCCGTAGATCAGCTTGGATTCATAACTGCCCCAGGTAGGCAGATTGTGGTTATAGCGCGTGCCGTACAGGGCGCCGTTGCCGGTCACGGCGATATCGAGGGTGCCCGTGGAAACCGAACCTACCGTGAGCGTGCCCGAATCGACACTCGAATAATTGGCGAAAAAATCCATCGAATCGCCCAGCGAATACAGCGGCATGTGATAGCCGGCGCCATACACTCTGACCTGGCTCGGCTTTTCCACCGTGGTGGTGTACTGCAGGCTCAACACGTCGTCCATGCCGAATATATTGGCGTTTTGCAGCACCACGCCGGCGTGCGTTCTGCCGGTCTGCTGATTGCCGGTATTGTCGAAATTGGCGCTGGTGGTCCAGGCCGATTCGTCGCTGATCGCGAGTGTCGCATCGACCGCATCGTCCTGCGCGCCGGTCTGCATGGTCATGATGGTTTTCTTGGACGGATTTTCATTGGCCAGCTTCAGGCTGTTTGAAATGTCCGTCATATTAGGCACTTCCCATTCGTTCAGATCGGGCAGCGAACGCCGGATATTGGCGTCGTTGAAATACTTGTTGCCTTCAATCTTTACGCGGCCGATCTTGATCTGCACGACGTTCAACCTGATCACGCCCTGATCGAGTTCCTGTTCGGGCAAGTCGATGCGCACCAGTTGATAACCGCGTGCGTGATAGGCGTTTTCCAGTGCTTCCAGCGCGCTCATCACATCGGAAAAATCACGATGTTTGCCGGTAAAAGGCGCTACCAGATCGTCTATGGATTGCGCAGACAGCAATGTATTGCCGCTGATGTCGAAGCGATTGATATCGAAATGGACGGTATTGCTGTCGATATTCGTATCGGCGGCATAAGCCGTGACCGCAGTCATGGCAGCACTTGCGGCCAGCCATGCCCCAACCAGCAAGGGCAATAAACGGTATCTCATTGATTACCCCTGAAGCAGTGTTTGTTTTAATTGTTAATCGATATTGCTGATTAGCATGATCGTTGGCGGAGTTTAACCATTTGGCGATGGAAACAGGAGAATTTGTGTTGTTGTGCCTCAAATACGTCAGTGATGCCGTCTTTTCAGTTTTTTGGCTGGTCGTTATTTATATAGTTGCCGTGCTGCAAACCGCCGATGCCGCTGATGGTCATGCTGCATGGCTGCATGCAAAATCCGGACGACTTTTCTGCGGGCACGCAAATGAATACGGTAGCGGAAGAAAAGCAATGCTTCGTGGTTTATCCGGCGCAAGAGCAATCCGCCAATGCGTCAAAATGCTGGAACTGGTTCAAAGCGTTAGATCAACAGCGCGGGCAGGGCGAGCCGAGCATCATTGCCGGCATTATTCGGCATCTGGAAGCGTAAAGTAAAAACTCGCCCCCTTACCTAATTGACTCCTCACCATAACTGTTCCGCCATGAGCCTCAACAAAAGTTTTACAGATCGTGAGTCCTAGTCCCGTATCGGACCGATTGACGCCCTCTGTCTCAAACTTGTTGAACACCTGACTTAGCCGATCTTCCGAAATGCCACTCCCATTATCGACGACTTCGCATTCAACTATAGAGCCGACACGACTAGCCGAGATTCTTATTTCTCCGTTTGGCGTGTGCCTAATAGCGTTTGCAAGGAGATTCTGAAATACCCGACGCATTAAAGCGGCATCAGCATAAGCCACTAAGTCTTCAGGAACATTATTGATGATTGTCGTGCTGCCAGAGCCCGCTACAGGATTCAAATCAAACACCAAGGACTCAACCAGAGGCCATAGATCGAATCGTCGACGTTCTAACTTAATGCCGGCCTCGGTCTCAAGATGAATGTTCTCTTCCAAAATTTTATTCACTTGAGAGGTGAGATAACCCGCATTGCGCTGCAAGGTTTTTAGAGATCGATTTACCCGGTCAACTGGCGGATTGTCGTCCGCCAATATTCTTTCAATGAGTTGCGAGGATAAAACGATTGCATTTAGCGGCGTCCGCAAATCATGTGCGATGAAAGTAAGGTACTCCTCCCTGCGCCGCTGGTTATCGATAGCCTGCTGGACGACGTACGCTTTGATAGCGGAAGCAATCGTGGCATCTAAGGTGCTGTTCAACAATTGGACTGCTGTGCCGAGCAGTATCACGTTATTTTTTTCAGCCAGTTCGTGAATACAATTACGCAATATATTATATTCAGCCACCACTTCACTGACTTCAAATCCGTTTTCCAGCCGTTGCACTCCGTGATCCGACGACGATCCTTCAGTAATCTGCGAAATAATTTCTTGATCTTCTGCAAGCGCTAAAGTAGCAGCAAGTTCATGGAGCAACACTGGTATGTGATCGTTTAAGGTAGGCTTGTCCAGCAATTTTGCTGCCGGCAGTTCCCGGACTTTCATACGCCAGGATGCCAATAGGATTTCCTGATTGGCTTTTATCAAATCTGAAAGTGTTTTGGTCGCGCTGATCTTTTGCATTGCATACTTTCGTTGTCCGCCCGGCGTTGTTGCGAACGCATCACTTCCGGTTTGTGTCAAAGGATGTGATTCCATTCAATTAAGGGATGATCGTCTTGTATTGACCGTGTATGAGGGAGGGCGTTCCATCAGGGATCTCGATGTAACCGTGGCTCTACGGTTGCGAATCGGACTGCTCCATTCCTTGTATTTTTGTCGTTCGCACCTCTGCGATGCGGGCGCACTGGGACTACCTGATGCCCAGTAGGAATGGGCCCTCCGGCAACGCCAAACAAGCCAAACCAAACAATTGAGTACTTGCAACGGCTTGGCCAAGCCGCTAATATTCATTAAATGATTTAATCAATAAACACCCTCGGAGCTTTAATGGTCATTGCTGCCCGTACTTCCATGGTCGATTCCAGCGCTGCGATTTTGCGGTCCTATATCGTCAAAGGTTCATGGCGAGTAGGAGACAAAATTCCTGTCGAGCCTGCACTTGCAGAACTACTCGGCGTTAGCCGGGGAACCGCGCGTGCGGCGGTCCGCAGTTTGGTTGACGCAGGCCTGCTAGATGTACGACAAGGCTCGGGAACCTTCGTCAAGTCCTCGCAAGAGGTATCCGCTGATGTCAAGAGGATGCGGCGAACCGGTTTGCGCAATCAGTTCGAAGTCCGACGTGCGCTGGAAGTGGAGGCTGCCCGACTAGCCGCGACGCGCGCCACACCGGAGGACATTCAGAGCCTGAGATCGCTATTGGCAAAGCGTGGCGACTGGCTCGGTCACGAGACGGATAATGACCGATTTGTCGCAGACGATTATCAATTCCATCTAGGCATCGTCAAGGCTGCGCATAACCGAGCGCTTTTGGAGACATATCAGTTTCTGGCACACGCCGTGAACGAAACCATCGCGTCGACCTTGGAGGTAGACATTCCGGAACCCGATCGCGCCGCGCATGAAGCGCTTATTGACGCGATTGCAACCGGGTCACCGTCCACCGCCGATAAAGCTATCCGCCGGTTCATGATGCCGATTCTTAATGCATTACCAGGAGCACCTGGTAAATGAGTCTTTCCTCTGAGCAATGCCGTTCAGACACATTGGGCGATGAGAAATTTATCGACGCCGAAATTGACAACATTCCCCTTCCTGCAACGCCAAGCAGGAGCAGGCGAGCACAAATCTTCCTTGGCGCTAGCCTGGTGCTGCTCGCATTAAATCTGCGTCCTCTATTTTCGAGTCTTGGCGCGTTGCTGCCCGAGGTGATTCGGTCGCAGGGCCTTTCCCCCTCCGCTGCGAGCGCCATTACGACCTTACCTGTGCTATGCCTCGGTCTATTCGCGCCTACCGCCCCACTATTGGCGCGGCGTTTCGGGGCAGAACGTACTATTCTCGGCTTTATGGCTGCTCTCGCGGTGGGAACCGTTGCACGTGGATTCGGTGGAACGCCAGAACTCATTGCCGGCACGCTACTATCCGGGGCGGCGATCGCGATCATCAACGTGTTGCTGCCGGGGCTGATAAAAAGGGATTTCCCGCAGCGCACAGGATTGATGGCCGGTTTATATACGATGGCATTGTGCGCCGGTGCGGCTATGGCTGCCGGCCTCAGTATCCCGCTGGAACGATTATTCGACTCGTGGGGACTGGCTCTCGGCGTGTGGGCCATTCCAGTGATCCTCGCGATCGTCTGTTGGATGCCCCAAGTGCCGCCGAAAAGACCTGCCAGTCATCCGGGGCGTCCTATTGTGCGTGGCTTATGGCGCTGCCCGCTTGCCTGGCAGGTCACCATTTTCATGGTGTTGCAATCCATGCTTTCGTTCACCGTTTTTGGCTGGCTGGCTCCCATCTTGCGCGATCGCGGCATGCATGCCGACCTCGCAGGCATCGTGGTCTCAGTGTCAGTCATGGCGCAGACCGTTGCCTGTCTTTTCGCCCCCATGATTGCTGCCGGACTTCGGGATCAACGTTGGTTGAGTGTGATCGTGGTGGTTCTGGCCGTCGGCGGCTTCATGGGTTGCCTCTTCGCACCACTGTCTTCAATCTGGTATTGGGCGGTCCTCCAGGGTATTGGTCAAGGGGCATTGACGTCGGTTGCGTTGACATTAATCGTCTTGCGCTCTGAGAATGCGTACGTTGCAGCAGAACTTTCGAGCATGGTGCAAGGCGTCGGATACGGCGCTGGCGCAACCGGCCCATTGTTGGTGGGCGTCTTGCACGGCTGGAGCGGTGGGTTCGGCGCCGTTGGCGCATTGTTTCTTCTGGCTGGCGCCCTCGCCATCTACGTCGGAATGCGGGCCGGCCGGGCCATGTACGTCAAAGGCACGGTTTATGAGATCCGCGTCCGCGAGCGCTTGACGACCGGGCTGGCTCGCTGACTTACCGACGCCATCGAATAAACAATGAACTATCTCAAACCATTTACATCAATCCACCTGCAGCGGCCGACAGTTTGCGCACGCGGTCAATACGTTCGATTAGCGGCAGAAAATAGTTTTAATCAAGCAACCCCATCGCGCCGCTGCGATCAGATCGATGTCGCCGATTGCGGACTAAATCAGGGAGTAGGTCACCGTCTATAAAAAATATTAACGAGGAGGGCGGATCAATGTCATCTACGATAATTCAGCAAAAAAAAGCCCGCAGAAAACTGCATGAATGGATTTTCTTCGCAGCAACAAGCATCGTCGTTGCGGGTATCCTCGTCTTTGCTTACATCAGTGAAGTCAATCGGGTAGAGCAAGCCGAGCAAGAGCGCTTGCAGATACTCTCGAACGTTATTGCCAGCGACATTATCGCTAATCTGATCGCCTCCAATAATGCCCTGAACGGCATCATCGAAGAGAACTTCTCTTCTTCCGCCGACCATAAAAGCGCGCCGTTGGATGTGTCCCGGCGGCTTAACGTGCTTGCATTGGCAATGCCGGGCGTGAGGTCGTTACTGATACTTAATGCAGAGGGCACTGCCATGGCAGCGTCTCGCACCAATTTAATTGGACAATCCTTCAGTCATCGGGCCTATTTTTTAACCAGCCGGGATCACCCTGATAAATCATTGCTGTACACGTCACCGCCATTCAGATCGCAACAGAATGAATCGATTATGACGGTCTCAAAAATGGTGCCCAAACCGGATGGCAGCTTTGGCGGGCTGGTGGTGGCTTTTCTGGATCCTGAATATTTCACTGCGATGTTTAAATCGGTCATGTATGCGCCGGATGTATGGGGCATGGTGGTGCATGGCGATGGCGAGCAATTAATTAACTATCCGCGCCAAAATATTCCCGATGGTGCAAATCTCGATACCCCAGGCTCCTTCTTCAGACGCCATCGTGAAAGCCAGCAACTCAACAGTATTTTGGAGGGCACGGTCGATACAACAGGCGAACAGCATTTAATGGCGCTTTCCACGATAAAA
>JAQGNR010000073.1 GCA_028291765.1 Herbaspirillum sp. | reverse complement strand
TTTCGTGCCGCGTTGACGAATGATGATGCTGCCTGCATAGAAGGATTGACCACCATAGACCTTGACGCCGAGTCGTTTCCACTCAGAAACACGGCCGTTGCGCGTAGTGCCGCCGCCTTTTTTGTGTGCCATTTGAGACTCCTTGCTATCTGCTCAGTATTTTGAGTTAAGCGTTGAAAATTAAGCGTTGATCGAAACGATCTGCACTTCGGTGTAATTTTGGCGATGGCCTTGATGCTTCTGATAATGCTTGCGACGACGCATTTTGAAGATCTTGACCTTATCGTGGCGACCTTGCGCCAATACCGTAGCCAGCACCGTAGCACCTGCGACCAGCGGTTCACCGAATGTAACGGTTTCACCTGCACCCAAAGCGAGTACTTGATCTAAAGTGATTTCGGAGCCAATGTCTGCAGGTATCTGTTCTATTTTAAGTTTTTCGCCAGCGACAACTTTATATTGTTTGCCACCGGTTTTTATGACCGCGTACATGTGAAACCTCATCGAATAATTTGAAAGGGATTTTTCTCTCATTGCAGCGCAGCTGAAAAAGCCGCGCGGAATCGGGAAAACCTGTGATTATACATAGGCTTAGCTTCGCCGTCAAAAACAGTTGACAGTGGTGGACATTGCCCCACACTTTCGCTAAATTTGTTTCAAAATAGTAATATTGCGCGCATCCGACGGCTTTGCCGCCGCTTTGCGCTCTTATCCTTATTCTTATTCTTATTCTTATCCGTAGGCCTATTTAAATGCCTTCCATGTCTCCTATCAGAACGCGCGGCTATCGTATAATCGCTGCACGCTAGATTTTAAACAGGTTTCGCTTTGTCCGCCGCCCTACATACCGCCTCTAGAAGTTCCGTGACCGAATTCATCGCCGCCGATTTGCAGGTGGTCAACAATGTCATTCGCGCCCGCCTGCATTCAGAAGTCCCGCTGGTCAACCAGGTAGCCGAATACATCATCGGCGCGGGCGGCAAACGCATCCGGCCGGCATTGGTGCTGATGGTTGCCAACGCGCACGGCTATACCGGCCAGGCGCATCACGAACTGGCCGCTGTCATCGAATTCATTCATACCGCGACCTTGCTGCATGACGACGTAGTGGACGAATCATCGCTGCGGCGCGGCAAACAAACCGCCAACGCCCTGTTCGGCAATGCCGCTTCGGTGCTGGTCGGCGATTTTCTGTATTCGCGCGCCTTTCAAATGATGGTATCGGTCGGCAACAGCCGGGTCATGCAAATCCTGGCCGATGCCACCAATGTCATCGCCGAAGGCGAAGTGCTGCAGTTGCTCAATATGCATAACCCGCAAGTCAACGAAGCTGCTTATCTGCAGGTCATCCGCTCCAAGACCGCTCGCCTGTTCGAAGCGGCGGCGGAAGTCGGCGCGCTCATCAGCGGTGCGTCCGATGCCGATATCACAGCCGCGGGCGAGTATGGCGGCTCGCTGGGCACGGCATTTCAACTGATCGACGATGTACTGGATTATTCCGGCCACGCCGAGGAAATCGGCAAAAACGTCGGGGACGACCTGCGCGAAGGCAAACCAACTCTGCCGCTGATTTATCTGATGGAGCACGGCAACGCGCAACAACGCGAACTGGTGCGCAGCTGCATTGAAAACGGCGATGAGCAACATTTCGACGAAATTCTGACGGCCATTACCAGCTCAGGCGCCCTCGACTACACCCGCCATCACGCCGAAATTGCGGCGCAGCGCGCAGCGAAATCACTCGATAAGCTGCCGGAGAGCCGCTACAAAACAGCCATGCTTGAGCTGGCTGCTTTTGCTGTCGAACGGAATCACTGAGCCCGTTTTTTCCGACAAAATTTTATTGAAAAATTTTACTGACAGATTTTACTGACAGAAGCTGCGAGCCACTTTACACCGCGCTCCCCGCTGGGCATCATCGGTCGCAATGATTTCTTTGGCCAGCCATCTGCGGCCGCTTAAACAATGCTTCCTCCAGTCGCACCGGGCAAAGCGTCAAAAGCCCAATCGGATCGATCCGATCCCGATCTATCCTCAGGCATATCTATTTCACCCAAAAATTCAGCATCCGCTACCGCACCATCGGTGCTGACGCGCGCGCTGGTGCGGGCCGGAATATTGTCACCAGCGCAAGAATCCGCCATCGATCGTCAGACGCCTCACTACCCCGCGATCGATCAGGTATTGCAAACCGGCTGCATCACCAGCGCCGCTTTAGCCTGCTTTTGCGCCGATACGTTCGGTTATGTCCGAGAAGATCTGGCGCAATACGATCTCAGCCAATGCCCGGTCGATTTGATCGATGCGCGTCTGATGCAAAGCCATACGCTGGCGCCGCTGGCAATTAACGGCAAACGCCTCACCGTCGCCATCTCGGACCCCAGCAATCTGCAAGCACTGGATCAGATCAAATTCCAGACCCAGCTCACGATCGCACCGGTCGTAGTCGATCATTACGCGCTACTGACGTTGATCGGCCAATTATCGCGCCCCGAGGATCTGCATGTCTTTGAAGACGGGCCGGCCAACGCAGCATCGACAGCGGCGGCCAATCCGGTCGACGATGCGCCGGTAGTGCGCTTTGTGCAAAAAATACTGGACGACGCCGTTGCGCAACGCGCTTCCGATCTGCATTTCGAATCGTTTGAAAAATTTTGCCGCATCCGCTTTCGCGTCGATGGCGTGTTGCATGAAATTGCGCAACCGCCGTTGGCCATCAGAGAGCAACTGGCCTCCCGCATCAAAGTGATTTCAAACCTGGATATCGCCGAAAAACGCGTGCCGCAAGATGGCCGTATGCGTCTGCACGATGGCGCCAGACGCGCCATCGATTGCCGCGTCTCGACCTTGCCGACCTTATTCGGCGAAAAGATCGTCATCCGCCTGCTGGAATCCGGACGCACTGAACTCGGCATCGATACGCTAGGGCTGGAACCGGAGCAGCGCGCGCTGCTGACGGACGCGATCCATCGCCCGCACGGCATGATTCTGGTCACTGGGCCAACCGGTTCGGGCAAAACCCGGTCGCTGTATGCCTGCCTGAATTTACTGAACCAGCCCGACGTCAATATCTCCAGCGCCGAAGATCCGGCCGAGATTCATTTGCCCGGCATCAATCAGGTCAGCATCAACGAACGGGCCGGCGTCACCTTTCCGGTCGCCCTACGGGCTTTCCTGCGGCAGGATCCGGACATCATCATGGTCGGTGAAATCCGCGATCTGGAAACGGCCGACATTGCCCTGAAAGCCGCGCAAACCGGCCATCTGGTCTTTTCCACGCTACACACCAACGATGCCGCCTCCACCTTGACGCGGCTGATCAACATGGGCATACCGGCGTTCAATATTGCCGCTTCAGTGGTGCTGATCGTCGCGCAACGCCTGGTGCGGCGGCTTTGCGCATGCAAAAAAGCCGCGCAACTGAGCGCCGATGCACTGCGCCAGACCGGTTTTACCGAAAAATCGCTGGCATCGGGCTTTCAGCCGTTTCAGGCCAACGGCTGCGAACACTGCAACGGCAGCGGCTACCGCGGCCGCATCGCGATCTATCAAATGCTGCCGATCACCGCGGTCATCGAAAATCTGATCCTGTCACAGCGCAGCACCCAGGAAATCGAACTCGAAGCACGCCGGCAAGGGATGCATAGCCTGCGTAGCGCCGGCTTGCGCAAAGTCATGGACGGCATCACCAGCCTCGACGAAGTGCTGGCCTGCACCAATCCTTAACCTGTAATCCATAAGCTTTAATCCATCATCATGTCCAATTCAGCCCCCACGCGTAATTACACATGGCAAGGCACCGATGCCGGCGGCAAGACCGTACACGGCGAAATACGCAGCAGCGGCGCGGCGATGGTCAGCGCAACCCTGCGGCGGCGGGGCATCCAGATCGATCACGTGACGCCGATGCGTCCCTCGTTCGGCCTGCAACCGCGCATCACCGCCAAAGAAATCACTATCCTGACACGTCAATTGGCAACCATGCTCAATGCCGGCGTGCCCTTATTGCAAACATTGGGAATTCTCGCGGAAAGCCATGCCAATCCGGCGGTGGTCCGGCTGCTGCGCGCGATTCAGACCGATATTGCAACCGGCAGCAGTTTTTCCGAAGCGCTGGCCAGATTCCCCCGCTATTTCGATGTGCTGTTTTGCAACCTGGTCGCCGCCGGCGAGCAAGCCGGCATGCTCGATCAATTATTGACCAGACTGGCCGATTACAAAGAGCGCCATATTGCGCTCAGCAATCGCGTGCGCGCCGCGCTGATTTATCCGATCGCTATCGTCACCGTTGCATTGCTGGTCACCGCCGTCATCATGATCTGGGTCGTCCCGGCGTTTCGTGAAGTATTTGCCAGTTTCGGCGCTGAATTGCCATTGAGCACGCGCATGGTGATCGCACTGTCGGACTGGCTTGCAAGTTACTGGCTGAGCGCCGGCGCCGTCTGCGCAGCGGGCCTCACTCTTTGCTTTCATTACTGGAAACGTTCTATTACCATACAGCGCATGGTCGATAGACTCTTACTCAAACTGCCGGTTTTCGGCCCCCTGATCGGGCATGCCTGTATTGCGCGCTGGTCACGCACCCTGGCAACCATGTTTGCGGCCGGCGTGCCATTGATGTCATCAATGGAAATTGTCGGCAAAACCAGCGGTAATGCGCTTTACCTGGAGGCCAGCCGGCAAATTCAGCGCGACCTCAGCAATGGCCGCAGCCTGACGCAAGCCATCGCCGGCACCGGACGCTTCCCGAATCTGGTAGCGCAAATGGCTGCAATCGGCGAGGAATCCGGGACATTGGACCGAATGCTGGGCAAAGCCGCCGATTTTTACGAAGCGCAAGTCAATCAGACCGTCAATACCCTCTCTTCAGTGATCGAACCGTTAATCATGGTGATTTTGGGCGGGCTGATCGGTACCTTGGTGATCGCCATGTACCTACCGATTTTTCAACTTGGCGCGGTCGTATGATGTCGGCTTTTTTAACTTGGATTACAACTTATCTGCCAGGAATTGCGCCCGGGAACTTCTTTGCCACTGGCTGCGCAGCGGTCGCCGGCCTTCTGATAGGCAGTTTTCTGAATGTGCTGATTCATCGCCTGCCAAAAATGATGCAACGCGCCAACGATAATTATCTCGCCGAAGAACAGGGACTGCCGCTGCCGCATACGACCCGTTACGATCTGTTCCTGCCGCGGTCGCAATGCCCCGATTGCGCACAGACGCTGGCGATACGGCACAATATTCCGCTCTTCAGCTTTCTGTTTTTGCGCGGGCGCTGCAGCGCCTGCAGCAGCACAATTTCCATCCGCTATCCGGCCGTCGAATTGCTCGCGGCAGGGCTTTCAGCCTTGCTGATCTGGCATTTCGGCGGCAGCCTGAAAGGTCTGGCGGCGCTGTTACTGGCTTATTTCCTGCTGGCCATGGCCTGGATCGATGCGGAAACCGGCTTGCTGCCGGATTATCTGACCTTGCCGCTGCTATGGTGCGGTCTGCTGGTCAATCTGAAGGGATTAATCGTCCCGCTGGGCGATGCGGTGCTGGGCGCGGTTGCCGGTTATATTGTGCTATGGACGATATTTCAGTTATATCGCCTGATCAGAGGCAAAGAAGGGATGGGCTACGGCGACTTCAAAATGCTGGCCGCACTGGGCGCGTGGCTGGGCTGGGCCATGCTGCCGGTAGTGCTGTTACTGGCATCGATTGCAGGCCTGGCGATCGGCGTTCTGCTACAACTAAGCAGCAAACGCACAGCCGGCGCCATGTTGCCGTTCGGCCCTTATCTGGCCCTCGGCGGCATGATCAGCCTGTTCTACGGCCCGCTTATTTGGCAAACCTATCTGAAATGGATGCTGCCGGTATGAGCACCCCGTCCAAATTCTCGGTCGGACTGACCGGCGGCATCGGCAGCGGTAAAAGTACCGTTGCCGACTTGTTCGCAGCGCACGGCGCCGCCATTATCGATACCGATCTGATCGCGCATCAGCTATCGGCGCAGGGCGGCGTCGCCATTGACGCCCTGCGTCATGCCTTCGGCGCTCAATTCATCACACCGCAAGGCGCGCTGGACCGCGATCGCATGCGCGCACTGGTCTTTGCGGACCCCGGCGCACGCCAGCGTCTGGAAGCCATTCTGCATCCGCTGATCAAAAGCGAGACCGAACGCCAAGCCGAACGCACCGACAGCGAATACACACTATTTGTCGTACCGCTGCTGCTTGCTTCCAGCTATTGGAAACAACGCACGGCACGCATTCTGGTGGTCGATTGCGATGAAGAGACCCAGATTGCGCGTGTGATGCAACGTAATCAATTGTCAGTAGAGCAAGTCAAAGCGATCATTGCTGCGCAAGCTTCGCGCGAAGAGCGTTTGCAGGCCGCCGACGACATCATTGAAAATAATGGCGACGCTGCCGCCCTGCTGCCGCAGGTCGAGCGATTACATGCGCTTTATAGTAAGTTGGCCAAATAAGAAAATGAGAGGCAAGCGTTATCAGTGTTTGTAATTTTACCCAGCATCGTTCAGAATCACGTATAGGGAATCTTGAGTCAGTGTTGTGAATAGCTCTCGGCACTTAATCAGCGCTTCCTAGTTCAGTTCAACTTTAAAGGGATGTACTTTGATCGTCTACGAATACCCTTTCAACGAGCGTATTCGCACGTTGTTGCGACTGGAAGACCTGTTTGAAAAATTCACATTTTTCTTGCACCAGGAAAGTCCGCTGCAACATCATGTGGCCCTCGCGACCATTTTCGAAATTCTCGAAGTAGCCGGTCGCGCCGATCTCAAATCCGATCTTTTGCAAGAACTGGAACGCCAGAAGCAAACGCTGCTGGCCTATCAAACCAATCCCAATGTCGAACCGGAAATGCTCAACGCGATTCTCGCTGAAGTCGATCGCGCCAGTACTGCGCTGAGCACTGCACAAGGCAGAACCGGTCAGAATATCCGCGACAACGAATGGCTGATGAGCATCCGCGGGCGCACCATCATTCCCGGCGGCGCCTGTGAATTCGATCTGCCGTCCTATTACGCCTGGCAGCAGCGCCCGGCGCAACAGCGCTATCAAGACATTTTCAACTGGTTCGCTCCGCTGGCGCCTTTATCGGATGCTATTGCGATCGTGCTGCGGCTGCTGCGCGAATCCGGCCAGCCGGTCAAGATTACAGCCGAGGCCGGCAGTTACCAGCAAATGCTGCAGGGTAAGGTGTACCAGATGCTACGTCTGGTAATCGACAACGACCTGGGTGCTATTCCCGAAATCTCAGCCAATAAATACATGATATGGGTGCGCTACACCACGCAGGATGGCGACATGAAACCCAAACCATTCGAAAGCGACGTGGCATTCGAAATGACGCTCTGCGGTTTTTAATTTTTAATATCTTATGGTAACGACAGTCAACTGCCCCACTTGCGGCGCCAAAGTGGAATGGACCGAACAAAACAGATACCGTCCGTTTTGTTCAGACCGCTGCAAACAGATCGATCTCGGCGCATGGGCCGAAGAGAAATATACGATTCCTGCTGTCAACTTGCCCGATGAGCTGGAAGACGACCAGAAACCTATCCAATAAGGTTCTTCAGACTTTTGTGTGGGTACTTTTTAAAATCCTTTAAGTTTTACCTGTTGTGATGACCCTTCGACACGGCCTGCGGCCTGCTCAGGGCGAACGGGGTTTTGGTGAAAATTTAAAGAAAAACCATTCGCCTTGAACGGGGTTTTGGTGAAAACTTTAAAGAAAAACCGTTCGCCCTGAGCAGGCCGCAGGCCGTGTCGAAGGGTCATCACAACAGGCAAAACTCAAAGAATACCCACAGAAAACCCTGATGAACCCTCAATAAGATACTGGTTACTCAGCACTTCGTTCGTCAGCTAAGCGCAGCTTATCCAGCCATTCAATTAACGGAATCGTCGCCGGCAGCAGCGGCGAAACGCCAACCGTGCCTTGCCAGGCGAATGCCTGCCCTTCCAGACTTTGCGGTTCGCCTCGCCATTGGCGGCTGATATAAAAGTGCAACCGTACATGCGCGTGCGGATAGACATGCTGTACGCCGCACCAGGGCTCAGCCGATAGCACTTCAATTCCCAACTCTTCCACAAACTCGCGTTTGAGCGCGGCCAGAATCGATTCGCCGGCTTCGACCTTACCGCCGGGGAATTCCCAATACCCGGCGTACGGCTTGCCTTCCGGTCGTTGCCCCAGCAACACGTCGCCATTAGCGCGCATCAAAATACCGACCGCGACATCGATCGGCGCCGATTTTGCATCCATGGCCTGATCGCTCATTGCATCACTCTAGTGCTTGCCGGCATGGTCTTTGGCGAATTGCCACGCCACGCGGCCGGAACGCGAACTGCGTTGCAAAGCCCAGCGCAGCGCATCGCCGCGCGCGGCCTCGATCTGTTCCGGAGAACAACCGAAATGTCCCAGCCAGTGCGCGACAATTTCCAGATAATCGTCTTGCCGGAATGGATAGAACGTCACCCATAAACCGAAACGTTCGGACAAGGAAATCTTCTCTTCCACCGTTTCGCCGGGATGCAGATCGCCATCTTCGGTATGCACGTAAGTTGCGTTGTCCGACATGCGCTCCGGCATCAAATGCCGCCGGTTCGAGGTTGCATAAATCAGCACATTATCCGATTGCGCCGAAACGCTACCGTCGAGCGCGACTTTCAGCGCCTTGTAACCGCTCTCGCCCTCTTCAAACGACAAATCATCGCAAAATACGATGAAACGTTCGGGACGGCTTGCCACCATATCGACAATATCGGGCAGATCGGCCAGATCGTCCTTATCGACTTCGATCAGACGCAAACCCTGATCCGCATACTGATTCAGGCAAGCCTTGATCAGCGACGACTTGCCGGTGCCGCGCGCGCCGGTCAGGAGCACATTATTGGCCGGTTTTCCCATCACGAACTGCCGGGTGTTCTGATCGATCTGCTCCTTTTGCGGCGCGATATTATGCAAATCGCTCAAAGCAATCGGCGCAATATGCTTAACCGGCTGCAAATAGCCGCCCTGGCTGCGCCCCGAATGGCGCCGCCAGCGAAATGCGATCGCTGCAGCCCAGTCCGGGGCGGTGCCGGCGGCGGCCGGCAGAATCGCTTCAATGTGCGCCAGCAAAAGCTCGGCGCGCTGCAAAAATTGGTCTAATTGAGTCATTACAGTACAACCTTATTCAAGAACGGTAATCGGCGTTGATGCTGACATAATCGTGCGACAGATCGCAGGTCCAGATGGTCGCCGCGGCGTCCCCCCGTCCCAGCTTTACCCGCACCGTGATTTCACTTTGCTGCATGACGCGCTGGCCGTCGGCTTCCCGATAATCGGGATTGCGTCCGCCATCTTTGGCGACCCAGACATCATCCAGATACAAATTCAGTTTCGACACATCCAGATCATCCACGCCGGCATAACCGATTGCCGCCAGAATGCGTCCCAGATTCGGATCGGAGGCGAAGAAGGCCGTTTTCACCAGCGGCGAATGGCCAATCGAATAAGCGATCTGGCGGCACTCCGCCACACTGGCGCCGCCTTCCACCGTAATGGTGATGAATTTAGTCGCACCCTCGCCGTCACGGATAATCATTTGCGCCAATTCCTGGGCAATGCCGATCACCGCCGCGGCCAGCGCCGCATATTCGACCGAGTCCACCGCGTCGACTCTTAATGGATCCGCGCCGGCCCCGGTCGCAATCAACATGAATGAATCGTTGGTCGACGTATCGCCATCGATGGTAATGCAATTGAACGACAGCTCAGCAGCCTGCTTGACCAGAACGTTCAGCACAGGCTGCGCCACAGCGGCGTCGATCGCCAGAAAACCCAGCATCGTCGCCATATTTGGCCGGATCATGCCGGCGCCTTTGCTGATGCCGGTCATGGTGACAGTCTTGCCGGCAATCGTGACGCGGCGCGAGGCTGCCTTCGGCTGCGTATCGGTGGTCATGATCGCTTCGGCGGCATTCAACCAGTTGTCGGATTTCAGATTATCCAGCGCCAGCGGCAAACCCGCCACGATGCGATCCACCGGCAGCGGTTCCAGAATCACCCCGGTGGAGAACGGCAAAATCTGTTGCGGCGCGCAATCCATCAGCTTGGCTAGTGCATCGCAGGTGATATTGGCGTGCGCCAGCCCGGTTGCGCCCGTGCCGGCATTGGCGTTGCCGGTGTTGATCAATAATGCACGAATCGGCGCAGCCGTGCTGGCCTGCGCCAGATGCGCCTTGCAAATCTGTACCGGCGCTGCGCAAAAACGGTTTTGCGTAAATACACCCGCTACGGTCGCTTCAGGGGCCAACTTGATCACCAGCAGATCCTTGCGATCGGCTTTGCGCACGCCGGCTTCGGCATAGCCCAGATCGACGCCGGCAATCGGCAGCAAGTTGGCGGAAATAGGGAGTGGGGAATTAACGGCCATGGCGTAATTTTCCGGAAAATGGTTGGTAAAGAATGACAAAAAAGGGCGGCATCTACGATGTCACCCTGTTTTTTGCTTGTAATATTTGCAGCCCGTTGCAGTCTCGATTCAGTACGGCATTACACCAGCTTACCGTGGCACTGCTTATATTTTTTGCCGCTGCCGCACGGACACGGATCGTTGCGGCCGACCTTCGGCAGAACGTTAGTCATCGGCTGCGCTTTAGGTTCTTCGCTATTGGCTGTCGGCGCCAGCAATTCTTCCGGCGCGACGGCCGCATCGAAATCGGCATGCTGGTAATGCACGTTTTCCAGATGCGGCTGCGCCAATTGCGCCTCGGCCGCGTCGATTTCTTCACGGCTCTGAATTTGCACCGTCATAACGACTTTGATCACTTCGTTTTTGATCAGGTCCAGCATCTGACCGAACAACTCAAAGGCTTCGCGTTTGTATTCCTGCTTCGGATTTTTCTGCGCATAACCGCGCAAATGAATCCCTTGGCGCAAATGATCGAGTGCCGCCAGATGCTCGCGCCAATGGCTATCGATCGCCTGCAATGTCACGCTGCGCTCAAAACCGTGGAAACTTTCCTTGCCTACGATATCCGTTTTGGCGGCGTACGATACATCGCCGGCATCCAGAATACGCTCAAGCAATTCGTCTTCGGTCAAATGCGCTTCTTGTTCCAGCATCTCTACCAGCGGCACATCCAGCCGCCATTCCGTTTGCAGCGTCGCTTCCAGCCCCGGGATATCCCACTGCTCTTCAATCGACTCCGGCGGCACATGCATGTAAAACAGTTCGGTGAATACGCCGTGACGCAAAGACGTGATCATCTCGGAAACATCCTGCGATTCCAGTAATTCATTGCGCTGCTGATAAATCACTTTGCGCTGATCGTTGGACACATCGTCGTATTCCAGCAATTGCTTGCGGATGTCGAAGTTGCGCGCTTCAACCTTGCGTTGCGCCGATTCGATCGAGCGCGAAACGATGCCCGCTTCGATCGGTTCGCCTTCCGGCATCTTGAGCCGATCCATGATGGCGCGCACCCGGTCGCCGGCAAAAATGCGCAGTAACGCATCGTCCAGCGACAGATAAAAACGCGAAGAACCAGGGTCGCCCTGACGGCCGGAACGACCGCGCAATTGATTGTCGACGCGCCGCGATTCGTGACGTTCGGTACCGATAATATGCAAGCCGCCCGCAGCCACCACATGATCGTGCAGCGATTGCCATTCGTCATTGAGCTGCTTGGCCTGCGTCTGCTTAGCGGCATCGGCCAAGGCAGCGTCTTCATCGATGAGCTGAATCTGCTTCTCGACATTACCGCCCAGCACGATATCGGTACCGCGCCCGGCCATATTGGTCGCGATGGTGATCATCTTCGGACGACCGGCCTGCGCAATGATCTGCGCTTCACGCTCATGTTGCTTGGCGTTCAATACGTTATGCGGCAGAGCGGCCTTGTCCAGAATCCCCGACAGCAATTCCGAATTCTCAATGGAGGTGGTTCCCACCAGCACCGGTTGCCCGCGCTCGTAGCAATCCTTGATATCGACGAGCATCGCCTGATACTTTTCCTGCGCCGTCTTGTAGACCTGATCCTGCTTATCCTTGCGCTGGCTGATGCGGTTCGGCGGAATGACGACTGTTTCCAGACCGTAGATTTCCTGGAATTCGTAGGCTTCCGTATCGGCAGTACCCGTCATGCCGGACAATTTGGCATACATGCGGAAATAATTCTGGAATGTGATCGATGCCAGCGTCTGATTCTCGTTCTGAATCGCTACATGTTCCTTGGCTTCGACCGCCTGGTGCAGACCTTCCGACCAGCGCCGCCCCGTCATCAGACGGCCGGTGAATTCATCGACGATCACGACTACGCCGTTCTGCACCACATATTGCTGATCCTTGTGATACAGCGTGTGCGCGCGCAACGCCGCATATAAATGATGGATCAGTGAAATATTGGTGGCGTCATACAGCGACGCGCCTTCGACCAGCAAACCCATTTCGGTCAGGATGCGTTCGGCCTTGTCATGTCCGGCTTCGGTCAACAATACCTGATGCGCCTTGTCATCGCGGGTGTAATCGCCCGGCACTTCGACCTTGCCCTTGCCGTCCGGCGTTTCTTCGCCGATCTGCAGCGTCAGCAGCGGCGGCACGGCATTCATTTTTTGATATAAATCGGTATGACTTTCGGCCTGCCCGGAAATGATCAGCGGAGTGCGGGCTTCATCGATGAGGATCGAATCGACTTCATCGACGATGGCGAAATTCAGAGTGCGCTGCACGCGGTCGTTCGCTTCGAACACCATGTTGTCGCGCAGGTAATCGAAACCGAATTCGTTATTGGTGCCGTAGGTAATATCGGCGGCGTAAGCGGACTGCTTGAGATCGTGCGCCATTTGCGACAGATTCACGCCGGTAGTCAGGCCCAGCCAGCTATACAGGCGGCCCATCCATTCGGCGTCGCGTTTGGCGAGGTAATCGTTGACCGTCACCACATGCACGCCCTTGCCGGACAAGGCATTCAGATATGCAGACAAAGTCGCCATTAGCGTCTTGCCTTCGCCCGTGCGCATTTCAGCGATCTTACCGTAATGCAAGGCCATCCCGCCTGCCAGCTGCACATCGAAATGGCGCATCTTCAATACCCGTTTGCTGGCCTCGCGGCACACGGCAAAGGCTTCCGGCAAGATCGCATCCAGGGTTTCGCCGTTGGCGATGCGCGTCTTGAGTTCCGGCGTCTTGGCTTGAAGCTCGGCATCCGACAGTGCTTCCATGGCCGGTTCCAGTGCATTGATTTCGCGCACAGTCTTTTGATATTGCTTAAGCAGCCGCTGGTTGCGGCTGCCGAAAATCTGGGTCAGTAATGACATGCTTGGATTCTAAAAAAGCTTAAAGGAAAAGCACCGCAGGTGACCAAAGTGGAAGCAATCACGCCGCGAAACCGGAATATGACCAAAGCTGCAAACTGCTGGAATACGTTTGAATCGCAACAATACGCTGCATTTTTAACAATTAGCTCGTGATTTTATCATGCACGACTGCGTCGCCGCACTCTACTGACCGTCTGTAGCTCAAGCATATTACAGAGCAGCATTTCAATGTTCTGCTGATATCAGGCTGTAATCCCCGGAATCAATAGCATAGCGCTACCTCCAAGCAGCTTATTTAGCGGCGATCGGCGGCAATTTAGGCGGCCCCGCGCCCAGAGCAAGGAATTTGCGCGGATCTTGCGCCACGCCTTTGATGCGCACTTCAAAGTGCAGATGCGGCCCGGTCGAACGCCCGGTGGTGCCGATATCGGCAATATGTTGCCCGCGCTTGACGATATCGCCCACTTTGGCATACAGCACCGAAGCATGGGCGTAGCGGGTCATGATGTCGTTGCCGTGATCGATATCGAGCATATTGCCGTAATCGGGATGGAATTCAGCCGCCACCACCACGCCGGCAGCGGCGGCAAAAATGGGCGTTCCGA
Organism: Herbaspirillum sp.; assembly: GCA_028291765.1. Taxonomy (GTDB): domain Bacteria; phylum Pseudomonadota; class Gammaproteobacteria; order Burkholderiales; family Burkholderiaceae_D; genus Herbaspirillum. The sequence goes on along the minus strand of JAQGNR010000073.1, from coordinate 30,101 downwards.
TCGGCGCGGGAAAATCCAGGCCTTCATGAAAGGCATTGAAACCGGTAAATGGATCGATGCGCCAACCGAAGCTCGATGAGTTATACAAGACGTTGACCGGCTGCATGGTCGGCAACAGCCGGGCTTTGATTTTGTCGCTCATCAACGCGGTTTCCACCACATTCATATAATCGGAGCGGCTGCCGATATCGGTTTCGAAGGCGTCCAGGTCTTTCTGCAATTCGCTCATATTCATGGCGCGCGCGGGCGTCGCCGGATTGGTGCTCAAGGCGCCGCCCTGGCCGCCCGGGGGCGTTTTGAAATTGAATTCCTGCGGTGGTACGCCGGCCAGGCCCTGCACGCGCTCGCCGAGCGCATCCAAACGCGACAGCTGCGCCTGCATTTCGCCCAGCTTGATCGCCATCAAGGCCAGATTTTCTTTCAGATATTTTTCTTTTTTGTCTTCATCCTGGCGCATCAACGCTTCCACGATGTTATGCAGCGTCGGCGACTGGCTTTCGCTGGCGCGGCTCAACAGCAGATACGACAGGAGCGCAGCGCATCCCAGTATCGCCGCTGCCAGCAACGACAACAGCAGCAAGACATGCCTGGAACTCAAAGTCAACGAGCGCACGCGGGAACGCGGATTCAGTACAATAATTTGCATCTTGTATTTCTCAACCCCTTTTCTCGACCTCTCGACCTCTCGGCCTCTCAGTCTCAGTCTCTTTTCTCAACCCCTTTTGAGACCGTTGCAAATGCCTTAAAAACTGCATGCATCGAAGACGACTGTGATATCTTTTAGCGATGTTACGTCAATCCCAATTTCACCCTGCCCCGCAAGCCGGCCACAAACCCAAAGGTGCGGCGGATTTTTTACAATCCAATGACGGCCTGGCGGCGCTATTGCCTGCTGTCGCCAGAATGGCGGCGCTGCAAAAGGATTGCGCGGCGCTGCTGCCTACGATGTTTGAAGCCTGCGATGTGCTGCAATACGATGCCGACCAATTGGTTCTGTCGACACCGAACGCGGCATTGGCCGCGAAACTGAAACAGCAATTGCCGAAACTGCAAGCGCATCTGATCAAAGGTGGCTGGCAGGTTAATGCCATCCGTATCAAAGTACAAGTCAGCAAACCCCGTGCCAGCGCGGTATTCACCAAGCAGATCGAACTACCGCCGCAAGCGCTCAGCGCATTCGATCAGTTAGGCAAAACACTGGAAAACTCACCCGGTAATCAAACCCTGATTGCTGCGTTGAAGGCAATGGTAGCGCGCCATCGCGCCGGCTAAAATTTTAAACGCACGGCCCGGGCACCCTAGCCCTAGCCTTAAGTCAGCGCCCATTCCTGCTGCGCCTGCGAAGTATAAGTAGCCGGCGCCAGCTCTTGTCTGTCGAACGTAATGATTTCATACGCATCCGGTTGCGCCAGCAGCGCGCGCAACAATTGATTATTCATCGCGTGACCGGATTTATGCGCCACATAACTGGCCAGCAAAGGATGCCCGATCAGATACAGATCGCCGATCGCATCGAGAATCTTGTGGCGCACAAATTCGTTCTCGTAGCGCAGGCCGTCGGCATTCAATATCCGGTATTCATCCAGCACAATCGCATTTTCGAATGAACCGCCACGCGCCAGCCCCATCCCGCGCAAGGTTTCAACATCCTGCATGAAACCGAAGGTCCGCGCACGCGCGATCTCCTTCACATACGACTCGATGCCGAAATCGACTTCGGCCGTCTGCCCGGTCGCGTCCACCGCCGGATGGTTGAATTCGATAAAGAACTTGAGTTTGAAACCTTCATACGGCTCAAGACGCGCCCATTTTTCACCGGCGCCTTCGCCTTCGCGCACTTCAACCGCGCGCTTGATGCGAATGAATTTCTTCGCCGTGCCTTGCTCCTGCAAACCGGCCTGCTGCAGCAAAAATACAAACGATGACGCAGAACCGTCCATGATCGGTATTTCTTCGGAGGTCACGTCGATAATCAGATTATCGATACCCATGCCGGCGCATGCCGACAACAAATGCTCTACCGTGGAGACGCGCACGCCATCGCGGGCCAGCGTCGAGGCCATCCGTGTATCGCCGACCTCGGTTGCCGTAGCGGGCAATTCCACGATCGGATCCAGATCAATGCGGCGAAACAGAATCCCGCTATCGACGGCGGCGGGACGCAGCGTCAGCTCGACTTTAGTGCCGGAATGCAAGCCGATGCCAACAGCCTTGATCGACTTTTTAATTGTGCGTTGTTTTAACATGCCGTCATTATAGCCAGCTTAAGCAGCCGGCCTGTGATTGCTTGCTATTTCCGTAGCGAAAATGATGCGCCGCATCAAAAAAAATGGCGTCCGTAGACGCCATTTGATAGAAAACATGTAATGCGAACATGCAGAGCGCGCTCGATCAGCCGACTTGACCCAGCAGTGTTTCGGCGTTCGAGACTTCGAACTTGCCTGGCGCTTCAATATTGAGTTGTGTCACAACACCGTTTTCCACCAGCATCGAATAACGCTGCGAACGCACGCCCATGCCGTGTTTGCTGAAATCCGAGCTCAAGCCCAGCGCCTTGCTGAAATCGGCATTGCCGTCGGCCAGCAGACGCACTGCGCCGGTGGCTTTCTGATCGCGGCCCCATGCGCCCATGACGAAGGCGTCGTTGACTGAAATCGCCCAGATTTCATCCACGCCCTTGGCCTTGAATTCGGCGGCCAGCTTGACGTAACCCGGCAAATGCTTGGCCGAGCAAGTCGGTGTAAAAGCGCCCGGAACAGCGAAAACGGCAATTTTCTTGCCCTTGACCAGATCGCTTACCTTGAAGGTATTCGGACCCAGCGCGCAGCCTTCGGTTGCTGTTTCAATGAATTCGGCCAGAGAGCCTTCTGGCAAGTGATCACCGATTTTGATAGTCATGTCTCATTCCTTCGTTTTAGGGGAAAAAGCCGAGGGTACTACAGTTATAAAAAATGCGCATTGATCGCAAAGTGTTGGTATCGATATGTCGTCGACAATGCCTGGATCGGTCCGGCTATCGGATGTTAGATTGGATGTCAGATCGGAGGTATAAGCGATTTATGACAAATCAACCGGCACCTTCCCGCTCCCCCAGGATGCCGCTATGCCAGAACCGCAAGAAGCTGATCCTGAATCCGCATTAATAACGAGAGGATGCTTGGGCCTGGGGCGAAGGTCAGTCGGTCTGCTTTGCGTCGGATGGGTAATACGCAAGGCGTGCCAAATCAATCCACCAGGGAGTAGAACGACCGCATCGAATGGCCTATCTAATACCACATGCAATTCCGGTTGCGCTGGTACGCCAACCGGCTTATGCGCATATTCGATCGCCTCATGAGGGCTCTGATATTGCTCCAACCAAAAATTCCCAGGAAGACCTTCGCCATGTTCAAATCGTGCCGTCTGCCGAATATCAAATGAACCGTTGGGTGTAGTCAGATAGTCTTCAGCCCCTGGCAAAGCCACCTTACGCGTCTGCTGCATATCAAATTTCGGCACACTGAATGTATCCGCGATCACCGGGCTGAGCCCCAAACCATCCAGTCCATTGTCTCCAACACGTTTCAGAAAATTTGCGCGGTTCATGGTTTGAGCTTCGGAAGGAACGCCCTTCTGCGGAAGAGCATAGAGCATAATCACCGGCCCTTCCTGGGTGGCAAAAGGGCGGGCGAACATTAATTCATAGCCCTCGCCTGGATCCGCATTCAATAGGCCGTCGGAAAATTTCTGCGTCATCATATCGACGGTAATTTTATTCCGGTCGTCTGTGTAGAAAATTGATTTGACTGTATCTTTCGGATCAAAAGGCTGCTCCCATCTGGCGACCAAATTCGCAGCTCCCATGAGAATGCCGCGGACGTCTTTCTTGAAGAGAAGAGGACCGCCGATATCCCTTAGAAAGCCATCTGTCTGCACGCGAACAAAATCTTTCATCTTGCCCATCACGACGGCAATATCGGCACGAGAGCAAGGATCACAGGAGAACACACTAATAGTCGGTTGTTTGTATAGATCGTTCAATGTTTCCATGCCATTGCTATCCATTTCATCCAGAAGCCCCGGAATACGCTCTCCAAAACTATAAATATCGAATTTCGTGTCGTCTCTCTCCCTGAAATACGCGTTCCTGCAATCCCTGTTCTGCTCCGGAGACGGGGACAAATAATCTCGCACGTCGCCTACAATCTTTGCTCCGCTAAATCTCTGGACAGCAAACAAACATTCCCAGGCGCTAAAAGGGCAGAAAACATCGTTTGTGCCTGGAAGGAAATGTTGCTCTCCCAGGATTTTGCCAAAGTATTTATTGAGGCCCAAGGTCCTTGTTGCAAAGTTTGCGGACGCCGGCGCCAATGCCGCGGCGAGCAGCTTAGCCGCCTTTGATGTCGGATTGGTTGACGGAGCGCGAGCAGCGGAAGTTTGACTGCCTTGAATAGGATTAGTCGGCGGAACGCGAACAATTAATGGGGTTGGAATTACTCGCATAATGTATTTTTACCAAAATACCCATGCTAACTCGCACGAATAATGCGATTAAGCATTGGTTCGCGCTTTAAGTATTCAAACAGGAAAAATGACGCCAGAATGCAAAATGCCGCGCACTCGGCGCGGCATTTCGTTAGATTAATCGAACGATCTGGATAAACAATCCTATCGCCCGATACCGACCATCAGTCGGCCTGCTTGCGCAAAAAGGCTGGGATGTCGTAAGTTTCCATTCCGTTCTTTTCCAGCGCGCGCACGGTATCGGAAGCCGATTCCCGACGCCATACCGCCGGCGCCTTCAGACCACCGAAAGCAGCGCCCTGCGACGCACCGTGATGACCGGCGGCGTTGTTCAGCGCACCGGTGCCGGCCATCATCGGCTCGTTATGCGTACCGGTGCGCAGCATCGGCGTTTGCACCAATTGCACGTTCTTGCGCCCGCGGCCCAGGCCGGTCGCCACCACGGTGACGCGGATGTCGTCGCCCATGGTGTCGTCATACGCGATACCTTGCGCAATCGATGCATCGGCAGCGGCAAACGCACGCACGGTCGCCATCACTTCCTTGATTTCCTGGCCCTTCAGATTACGGCTGGCAGTGACATTGACCAGCACCCCGCGCGCACCCGACAGATCGATCCCATCGAGCAGCGGCGACGCCACAGCCTGTTCGGCCGCGACCCGCGCGCGATCCACGCCGGAAGCAGTAGCCGTACCCATCATCGCTTTGCCCTGCTCGCCCATGATGGTCTTGACGTCATTGAAATCGACGTTGATATGGCCCGGCACATTGATTATTTCGGCAATCCCGGCCACCGCATTGTTGAGCACATCGTCAGCATGGCCCAGCCATTCGATCATGCTGTCGTCTTCGTAGATTTCTTCCAGCTTCTCGTTGAGAATGATGATCAGCGAATCGACATGCTGCGCCAGTTCTTCCAGACCGGCGTCGGCGATGTCCATGCACTTCTGACCTTCATACGAGAACGGTTTCGACACCACCGCCACCGTCAACGCGCCCATGCGCTTGGCGATCTCCGCGATCACCGGCGCCGCGCCGGTACCGGTGCCGCCGCCCATGCCTGCGGCAATAAACACCATATGCGCGCCGCGCAACGCATCTTCCACCCGCGCGGCCGAATCCTCGGCCAACTGACGGCCGACTGCTGGTTGCATACCGGCGCCCAGGCCGGTTTCGCCGATCTGAATCACATTGTCGGCCTTCGACGTTTTCAATGCCTGCGCATCGGTATTGGCCACAATAAACTCAACGCCGGACACGCCTTTGTTGATCATGTGCTGCACCGCATTGCCACCGGCGCCGCCAACGCCGACCACTTTGATAATAGTGCCTCGTGACGCATTTTCCAGCATATCGATTTCCATGATTGACTCCTAAAATGATGTACAGCTTGCAGTTGATAGGCATCCCGCGATGTGACGCCTAGCAACTGACAACTGTTTGTTAAAGACTAAGTAATAACTAAAAAACAAAGACGCATTTCCAAACCGAATTTCCAAAACCACCGAACCAAAACCTTCAAGCCGACCGCTGCCTCGCTACCATCCTGCCTACCCAGATTTACCCGATTGCATCCTCACCGACGTTTAGAAGTTCCCAAGGAACCACTCTTTCATACGTTGCCAGATTGCCTTCACGGACCCCTCCTGCCGCGTCACGATATAACCCCGCAAATACTGTTTTTTCGCTTCCAGCAACAGGCCCAGCACGGTCGCATAACGCGGGCTGCGCACCACATCGGCCAATTGCCCGCTGTATTCCGGCGTGCCCATGCGCGCCGGCTTCAGGAAAATATCTTCGGCCAGCTCGACCATGCCCGGCATCATTGCGGAACCGCCGGTCAGCACAATGCCGCTCGAGAGCACTTCTTCGTAACCGGATTCGCGCACCACTTGATGCACCAGCGCGAACAATTCTTCGACACGCGGCTCGATCACCGCAGCCAGCGCCTGGCGCGACAAAGTGCGCGGATTGCGATCGCCCAATCCCGGCACTTCCAGCGTCTCGCCCGGATCGGCCAGAATCTGCTTGGCATAGCCGTAACGCAATTTGATTTCTTCGGCTTCCAGCGTCGGCGTGCGCAACGCCATGGCGATGTCGTTGGTAATCTGATCGCCGGCAATCGGGATCACCGCGGTGTGCCGGATTGCCCCTTCGGTAAATACCGCCACGTCGGTCGTGCCGCCGCCGATATCGACCAGCACCACACCGAGTTCGCGTTCATCTGCGGTCAAGACCGAATCGGCCGAGGCCATCGGCTGCAATATCAGATCGGATACCTCCAGCCCGCAGCGCCGCACGCATTTGACAATGTTCTGCACCGCCGATACCGCGCCGGTGACGATATGCACCTTGACCTCAAGCCGGATGCCGCTCATGCCGATCGGCTCGCGCACATCTTCCTGATTATCGACAATGAATTCCTGCGGAACGGTATGCAGCAACTGCTGATCGGTCGGAATATTGACCGCCTTGGCGGTTTCAATCACGCGCGACACATCGGCCGCGCTGACTTCCTTATCCTTGATCGCCACCATGCCGCTCGAATTGAAGCTGCGGATATGGCTGCCGGCGATCCCGGTATAGACGTTTCTGATCTTGCAGTCCGCCATCAGTTCCGCCTCTTCCAGAGCGCGCTGAATGGATTCGACAGTGGCCTCGATATTGACCACCACGCCCTTCTTCAATCCCTTGGAATCGGACTGCCCCAGGCCGATGACCTCATGTCGTCCATCGGGCAATACCTCCGCCACCACGGCCACCACTTTGGAGGTTCCGATGTCAAGACCGACGATCAGGTTTTTTGCGTCTTTTGTCATATCATTTCGCTTTGTTTTGTTTCCCTGCCAAACCGGCCAGCACCAGCCCGTTGTCCTTGAGCGCCATGCCATTTGGATAGCGCAAATCTACATTCTCAATTTTTCCGTTCATCTTCTGCAGCAATTGCGGATAGACCGCAATCAATCGCATGGCCCGATCGTGCATGGTGTTTTTATCCTGCTCGCGCCCCAGTTCCAATGTCATGCCGCTGTCCAGCTTGACGGTCCATGCATAACGGTCCGACAAGGCCACCGCAGTCGGCTTGAGCGACAGCGGCGCAAACCAATCCTTGATCTGCCCATAACGCGCCACCACATCTTTCTCACTGCCGTCCGGGCCGTCAAAGGCCAGCAACGGGCCGTCTTCTTCCGCTTCGTCCAGGTTGGCGGTAAACACATCGCCTTTGACCGACAACAAGCTGCCGTCTTCACCCCAGGTTCCCAAAGTGCGGTACTCCTCAACCGACACGATCAGCTTGTTCGGCCATTCGCGCCGGATCATCGCCGTGCGCACCCATGGCACCGATTCGAATGCACTGCGCACGCCATCCAGATCCGCGGTAAAGAAATTGCCTTTGATGCGCGGCAAAGCCGTCGAACGAATCGTTAATGCATTGACCCGGCGCAGCGGCATATCGGGCATACCTTCAACCACAATGGACTTCAACGTAAACATCGGCCGTTGCGCCACCCACCACAGGCCGGCGCCAAGCAATGCGAGCACCGCCACGGCCACCAGCAGGCCGCTCAGCGCGTTCAACATTTTGACGTCTTGCCACATGGCGCTTCCTTTATCCCGATTACTTTCTTTGCCTTGCTTGGTCTTGCTTAGTCTTTTACGGTTTCCAGTCGGCCGACGGCGTCATATCCAACGCCGCCTGCTTCAATATTTCGCAACACAAATCTTCGTAACTCAATCCCGCAACCTTGGCCGCCATCGGCACCAGCGAATGACCGGTCATGCCGGGCGAGGTATTGATCTCCAGCAGAAACGGCTGGTTATCCGAGGCCCGCACCATGACATCGGCACGGCTCCAGCCGCGGCAGCCCAAAGCGCGGTAACTGGCCAGAGCCAGGGCCTGGATCTGCGCTTCCTGCGCCGCCGGCAAACCGCTCGGACACAGATACTGCGTGGTGTTGGTGAAGTACTTGTTCTGATAATCGTAGTTATCGTCCGGCGCGATAATGCGGATCAGCGGCAGCGCATTGGCAGCCTCGCCCTGACCCAGCACGGCGCAAGTCAATTCCATGCCGGCGACAAATTGCTCCGCCATCACGGCGCCGTCGAGCTTGGCCGCCAAGGCATAGGCCGCAGGCAACTGATCGACCGTACTCACCTTGGTCAGGCCCAGGGTCGAGCCTTCATGCGCCGGTTTCACGATCAGCGGCAAACCCAGTTTGGCCGCCACCGCCGCCCAGTCGGATTGCGCAGTGAGCATCTCGAAGCGCGGCGTGGCCAAACCATCGGCCAGCCAGACGCGCTTGGTCATCGCCTTATCCATCGCAATGGCCGAGGCCAGCACGCCGGGGCCGGTATAAGGAATCCTCAATTGTTCCAGCGCGCCTTGCAGCGTGCCGTCTTCGCCGTAACGGCCATGCAAGGCGATAAAGACGCGATCGAATTTCTGCGCCGCCAATTCAGCCAGATCGCGCTCGGCCGGATCGAATGGATGTGCATCGATGCCTTTGCTGCGCAACGCCGCCAGCACGCCGGCCCCCGACATGAGCGACACCTCGCGCTCCGCGGAACGGCCGCCGAACAGCACGCCGACTTTACCGAACGCAGTTGCCATTGCCGCTTGTTCCATTGTCATCATCATTGATCCAGTTCAGATAACTCGGCCAGTTTGGCCGGTACGCCGCTAATCGAACCGGCGCCCATCGTCATCACCACGTCGCCGTCGCGCACCACCGCCAGAATGCTGGCCGGCATATCGGCGATATCCTCGACGAACACCGGCTCCACCTTGGCCGCGACCCGCAACGCATGCGCCAGCGCACGGCCGTCGGCTGCGACGATAGGCTGTTCGCCTGCCGCATACACTTCGGCCAGCACCAGCACATCGACGCTGGACAAAACCTTGACGAAATCTTCGAATAAATCGCGGGTGCGGGTATAGCGATGCGGCTGAAACGCCAGCACTAAACGGCGGCCCGGATAAGCACCGCGCGCCGCGGCAATCGTCGCGGCGGTTTCAACCGGGTGATGACCGTAATCGTCGACCAGCGTGAAGCTGCCGGCCGGCTTGCCGTCGGCATCGTGCAGGGCGATATCGCCGTAGCGCGTGAAGCGGCGGCCGACGCCATTGAATTCGGTCAGCGCTTTCTGCGTGGCGGCGTCGTCCACGTCGAGCTCACGCGCAATGGCGATGGCCGCGCAAGCATTCTGAACATTGTGCATGCCGGGTTGATTCAGGCTGATTTGCATCGGCTGGTAACCCTCTTGAATCACGGTGAACTGCATATGCCCGCCCACCGCCAGCGCATCGATGGCGCGCACGTTGGCTTCCGCATGGAAGCCGTAAGTAATGATCGGCTTGGAAATCATCGGCATGATTTCGCGCACATGCGGATCGTCCAGGCACACAATCGCCACACCATAGAACGGCAGACGCTGGGTGAATTCGACGAAAGCCTGTTTCAGTTTGGCGAAATCGTGATCATACGTTTCCATGTGATCGGCATCGATATTGGTGATGACTTCAATCACCGGCGACAGATTCAGGAACGATGCATCGGATTCATCGGCTTCGGCCACGATGAATTCGCCGGCGCCCAATTTGGCGTTGGCGCCGGCGCTGGTGAGGCGTCCGCCGATGACGAAGGTCGGGTCCAGCCCGCCTTGCGCCAGCACGCTGGCGACCAGACTGGTGGTGGTGGTTTTACCGTGCGTGCCGGCAATCGCGATACCCTGCTTCAGACGCATCAGTTCGCCCAGCATGATCGCGCGCGGCACGATCGGAATATGGCGCTTGCGTGCGGCCAGCACTTCCGGATTATCCGCACGCACGGCGGTCGATGTCACTACGGCATCGGCATTTTCAACGTTTTCCGCGGCGTGGCCGTGCGTTACCTTGGCGCCCAATTTCGACAGCCGGCGCGTCGCGGCATTGCGGCCCAGATCCGAGCCGGACACCACATAGCCAAGATTAAGCAGGACCTCGGCGATGCCGCTCATGCCGGAACCGCCTATGCCTACGAAATGAATATTTTTAACTCTATGCTTCATGGCTTCTCTGTACTTTTCCCGCCTGTTGTTGCAACTCGTCGGCGATCACCTCATTGGCGTCGCGCCGACCTTGTCCGTATGCCGATTGCGCCATCGTCAGGCAATCGGCGCGTGTTAATGCGCGCAGCTGCGCCGCCAGTGCCGCAGGCGACAATTGCTGCTGCGGTAAATGAATCGCCGCCTGTTGCTGCGCCATCCAGATCGCGTTGTCGCGTTGATGCGATGTCGTCGATGCCATGAACGGCACCAGAATGCTGGCCACACCGGCGGCCGTCAGCTCGGAAATGGTGATCGCGCCGGCGCGGCACAACACCAGATCGGCCTGCGCGTAACGGCGTGGCATGTCGTCGATAAAATCCAGCACTTCCGCTTCCACGCCGGCTTGTGCATAGGCTAGTCGCAGTGCGGCGATATGTTGTTTGCCCGACTGATGCACCACGCGCGGCCGTTGCGCCGGCGGCATCAGGGCCAGCGCGGCGGGCACGCTTTCATTGAGCACTTGCGCCCCCAAACTGCCGCCGACCACCAGCAAGGACAGCGCACCGCCGCGCTCCGTATAACGTTGCCCGGGCGCTGCCAGCGTGCTGATTTCTGTACGCACCGGATTGCCGGTGACGGCCGACTTTCGGGCCAGCGCGCCGAAATCGGCCGGGAAGCCAAACAGCAAACGGCTGGCCAGCGGCGCCAGCATTTTGTTCGATAACAGCAAGCCGGCATCGGCATTGACCAGCACCAGCGGCACGCCGCGCAATCGCGCCATCACCCCGCCCGGCACCGTCACGTAACCGCCCATTCCGAGCACCACATCCGGCGCGCGGCGGCGCATCACGCCCCAACAAGCCGCGCAACTGGCCAGCAAACGCCAGAAGCCGCGCAATGTATGCGACCAGCCTTTGCCGCGCAGACCGGAGAAAGCGATGCTGTCCATCTCGACACCATGCGCCGGCACCAAGCTCTGCTCCATGCCATGCGTGGTGCCGAGCCAGGAAACCTGCCAGCCACGCGCGCGCATCGTATCGGCGATCGCCAATCCCGGGAAGATATGACCGCCGGTGCCGGCTGCCATGATCAGCAGACGCTTGGGCGCAGGCATTGGCCCCTTCGTCGGTGCATTCGTTTGCATCCCTGTTTGCACACTCATGCGCGTCCTCCCCGCATCAGCACACGATTTTCGTAATCGATGCGCAACAGAATCGCCAGCCCGACGCAATTGATCAAGATGCCCGAACCGCCATAACTCATCAGCGGCAGGGTCAGCCCCTTGGTCGGCAGCAAACCGAGATTGACGCCCATATTGATGAAGGTCTGCACCCCCAGCCAAATGCCGATGCCCTTGGCCACCAGCCCGGCGAATATCAGTTCCAGCGCGATCGCCTGACGGCCGATTTCAAATGCGCGCTTAATCAGCCAATAGAACAGCAGCACCACCACCAGCACGCCGGCAAAACCCAGTTCTTCGCCGATCACCGCCAGCAAAAAGTCGGTATGCGCTTCCGGCAGATAATGTAATTTTTCAACACTGGCCCCCAGGCCGACGCCAAAGAACTCGCCGCGTCCGAACGCAATCAAGGAATGCGAAAGCTGGTAGGCCTTGCCCAGCGCATTGTTTTCAGTCCACGGGTCCATATAGGCGAAAATCCGCTCGCGACGCCACGGTGAAAGCACAATCACCAATGAGAAAATACCGACCAGCGTCGCGCCGATGCCGCCGAACCAGACGCCGTTGACCCCGCCCAGGAACAAAATCCCCATCGCGATGCAAACAATCACGCCGAATGCGCCCAGATCGGGTTCCAGCAGCAGCAGCAAACCGACCACGCCGATGGCAACCGTCATCGGCATGAAGCCCTTGGTCAACATATGCATCACGTTCTGTTTGCGCACGGTGTAATCGGCGGCATACAGGACGACGAATAACTTCATCAGCTCCGAAGGCTGGATATTGAATACTTTGAACGACAGCCAGCGCCGCGCGCCATTGACGCCTTTGCCGATCCCCGGCACCAGCACCAGCGCCAGGAAAATCAGGGTAATGACGAACAGATAAGGCGCCCAGCGCTGCCAGGTTTCGATACGGACACGGAATACCAGCAAGCCGACAAATAAAGAGACCACAATGAACAACGCCTGGCGCACCAGGAAATGCGAGGGCGTGTAATTGGCATACTTGGGCGAATCGGGCAGCGCCACCGAAGCCGAATACACCATGACCATGCCGAACAGCATCATCAGCAGCACCACCCAAACCAGCGGCTGATCGTATTCCATCATCTTCGAGCGCTGCTCGACGGCGCTGCCGTATTTGCCGGTCTCCCTGCCACTCTTGGTCACCACCGGCTTTGCGCCAAACCAATGCAACATATTTGTCAGCGCGAGTTTCATAGCATCGCCTCCCCGCGCGACAGGGCCACTTCACGCACTGCATCGACAAACACTTCCGCGCGATGGCCGTAATTGCGGAACATGTCAAAACTGGCGCAGGCCGGCGACATCAATACTGCCTCGCCCGGCTTGGCCATCGCCGCGGCTTGTTCCACGGCCGCTTCCAGCGTCGCGCAATCGATCAGTTCAAGGTCGGCTGCGGCCGACTCTGCAACGGCGCGGATCAAGCCGGCATCGCGGCCGATCAATAACACCGCCCGCGCATATTTCGATAAGGGCTCGCCCAGCGGCGTGAAATCCTGCCCCTTGCCGTCGCCGCCGGCAATCAGCAGCAAGCGATTCGGCCGCCCGCCGTGGCCCAGACCGTTCAAGGCCGCCACCGTCGCGCCGACATTGGTGCCTTTGCTGTCGTCGTAATACTCGACCTCGCCGATGGTCGCGATCAATTCGACCCGATGCGGTTCGCCCGTATAGTCGCGCAAGCCATGCAACAGGGGCGCCAACGGCAGGCCGATGGCGCGGCACAATGCCAGCGCCGCCAAGCCATTGACCGCATTATGCAAACCGCGAATCTTCAAGGCATCGGCCGGCATGACGCGATTGATCATCACAGCGGCCTCCACCAGATTGAGTTGATTCTTTGCGCTATTTCTACGCCCCGGTTTCTTTTCCTGCTCGTCCATCGGCACCGTCACTGCCAGCCATTGCATGCCGTTTTCATTGACCAGCCCGAAGCTGTCCAGGCCGGCCGGCCGATCGCTGCCGAAGGTGCTGACAGCCGGCGCGCCGGCGGCCATCGCCATGACCAGCGCATCCTCGCGATTGAGAACCCGTACCGTCTCCGGGCCGAAAATACGTTGTTTGGCGGCAGCATAAGCGGCCATGTCGCCATGCCAATCCAGATGATCCTGCGTGATATTGAGCACCGTCGCGGCATCGGCTTGCAGGCTGAATGTGGCATGCAACTGGAAGCTCGACAATTCCAGCACCCAGACCTCGGGCAAGGTGTCTTGCTCCAATGTGTGACGCAACATATCCAGCGCCGCCGGACTGATATTGCCGGCCATGATGACGCGCAAGCCGGCGCGCTGACAGAGCAGCGTAGTCAAACTGGTGACGGTGGTTTTACCGTTGGTGCCGGTGATCGCAATGAGCTTGGGCGCATAGTCGCGTTGCTCGCGCAGCGCCGCTAAAGCTTGCGCGAATAATTCGATTTCGCTCCAAACGGGAATCGCAGGTTCAGCAGCAGCGGCTGCGGCTGCAATTTCCTTCAATTCAAGCGCCGGCGACAGGCCGGGACTGACCGCGACAAAATCGACGCCGTCCAGTAAGGCCGCGTTCAGATCGCCGCTCGTAAAGACCGCATCCGGCGCCAGTTCGCGCAATTGCGTCAGACGCGTCGCCAACGCATCTTCGCTGCGGGTATCGGCCACTCGCACAGTCACGCCGCAAGCGCTCAGCCACAGCGCCATGGCCAGGCCGGACTCGCCCAGGCCCAGCACCAATGCGGTCTGGCCGGCGTAGCGTTCGATGTGAATGAGAGAGGGCTTCATCGGTGTTGCATTCAACTTTCTGCTAACGTAATTTCAAGGTCGATAAACCGAACAACACCAGCACAATCGTGATGATCCAGAAGCGCACCACGACCTGGGTTTCTTTCCAGCCCTTTTGTTCATAGTGATGATGCAGCGGCGCCATCAGCAGCACGCGTTTGCCGACACCGGTTCGTCTTTTGGTAAATTTGAAATAAGCGACCTGGATCATCACCGACAGCGTTTCGACCACGAAAATGCCGCCCATGATGAACAACACAATTTCCTGGCGCACGATCACGGCAATCGTGCCGAGCGCACCGCCCAGCGCCAACGCGCCGACATCGCCCATGAATACTTGCGCCGGATGCGCGTTGTACCAGAGGAAGGCCAAACCCGCGCCTGTCATCGCGCCGCAGAAAATCAGCAATTCGCCGGCGCCGGGAATATGCGGGATCAACAGATATTTTGCATACGTCACGCTACCGGTCAGATAGGCAAAAATCCCCAGCGCCGAGCCGACCATCACGGTCGGCATGATCGCCAATCCATCCAGGCCGTCGGTCAGATTCACAGCATTGCTGCTGCCGACAATGACGAAATAAGTCAGTGCAATAAAGCCCCAGACGCCGAGCGGATAGCTGACGGTTTTAAAGAACGGCACGATCAGATCGGTCTTGCCCGGCAGATCGAGCGTGAAGCCCGAGCGCACCCAGGAAATGAATAATTCCAGCACCTGCCCATTGGTCGGCGCCGATACCGAGAACGCCAGATAGAGCGCCGCGACGATGCCGATGAGCGATTGCCAGAAATATTTCTCGCGCGAACGCATGCCGTTCGGGTCTTTGTAGACCACTTTGCGATAATCGTCGACCCAGCCGACGGTCCCGAAACCCAGCGTCACAATCAGGACGATCCAAACGAAACGATTACTCAAATCGGCCCACAACAAGGTCGAAATGCCGATGCCGATCAGGATCAGCACGCCGCCCATGGTCGGTGTACCGGTTTTAATCAGATGTGTTTGCGGCCCATCGGTGCGCACGGCCTGACCGACCTTCAGGCGCGCCAGCATGCGGATCACGGCCGGCCCGGCAATCAAGCCGATCGCCAGCGCCGTCAGCGTCGCGAACACCGCGCGGAAGGTGATGAAATTGAAGACCCGCAGAAAGCCCAGGTCCTGTTGAAAATTTTGTGCCAACCAAAGCAGCATATTAGACGCTCTCTTCTTTCGCCGCGGACTGCCGCGGATGTGCCAAATGCTGAACTACCCGTTCCATTTTCATGAAGCGCGATCCCTTAACCAATATCGTTGCGCCCGGCCAGGCCAGCGCGACGGCCGCCGTCTTCAAGGTCTCGATATCGACAAAATGCTCGGCCAGCTCGTGCTCGGTCAACACCGATGCATTGAACGCTGCCGTGACGTGCCACGCCAAATCGCCCAGCGTGAGCAGGTGTTCAATGTGGCGCTCGCGCGCGTAGCGGCCGATTTCTTCGTGGAATTGCAGACCCTGATCGCCGACTTCGCCCATGTCGCCCAGGATCAGCACGCGGGGCGCCGCCGCTTGCGCCAGCACATCGATGGCCGCTCTGACTGAATCGGGATTGGCGTTGTAGGTGTCGTCGATGACTAACGCGCCGCTATCGGCTTGCTTGCGCTGCAGACGGCCGTTGACCGGCGCAAATGTTTCCAGCCCATGCACGATCGCCGCCACATCGATGCCGGCGGCCAAGGTGCAGGCGATGGCCGCCAGCGCGTTGAGGACATTGTGTTGGCCGGGAGCGTTGAGGTGCAGCGCAAACGTCGGCGGCTGGTGCTGCCCTCCGGCTAACGCCGCAGAATCCAGCGTGACCTGGACGCGGCTGCCGAAGGTATCTACATGATAGGTTCCCCGTACGTCGGCCTGCTCCGATAAACCGAAACTGATGACCCGGCGCGCGCCGGCGTCATGCCGCCATAGCGGCGCGTAGGTATCGTCCGCCGGAAACACCGCAACGCCATCGGCCGGCAATGCGCGAATGACAGCGCCGTTTTCCAGCGCCACCGCCTCCACGCTGGCCATGAATTCCTGATGTTCGCGCTGTGCATTGTTGACCAGCGCAATCGTCGGCTGCGCCATGGCCGCCAGTACGGCAATTTCACCGGGATGATTCATGCCCAGTTCGACGACGGCCGCGCGATGCGCAGGATTGAGCCGGAACAGTGTCAGCGGTACGCCGATGTCATTATTGAAATTGCCGCGCGTGGCCATTTGCTGTTCGACGCCGAACGCGGCCTCCAGAATCGCGGCGATCATTTCCTTGACTGTGGTCTTGCCGTTGCTGCCGGTCACGGCAATCACCGGCAACTTGAATTTTGCGCGCCAGCAACTGGCGATGGCCGCCAGCGCCAGCCGGGTATCGGGCACCACGATGGCAGGAATTTTCAACGTCAAACCGGCCGGTATGCGCTCGATGAGCAAGGCTGCGGGTGCGGCCCCCTGCGGCTGCTGTTGCACCGCATCCAGAAAATCATGCGCGTCGAAACGCTCGCCGCGCAAGGCGGCAAACAAACAGCCATCGGTGACAGCGCGGCTATCGGTGACAACCCCATTGACGCCGCTCCCGCTGCCCACCTTGGGAGCGACCCCATGCAGCACCGCGCCCGGTATCCATGCCATCAATTCGGCCAGCGTCGCATGCATCGCCATCACGCACCTCCCAGCATGGTGGCGCGCGCGGCCAATGCCAGCGCAGCGTGATCGGCGTCCAGGAACGGTTGCTTCTTGCCGTTCACTTCCTGATACATCTCATGTCCTTTTCCCGCCAGCAGCACGACATCCTGTTTGCCGGCGTGACGCACGGTCCATAGAATGGCGGTCGCGCGATCTTCCAGAATATGCGGCGTGAGTGTGTGCATCCCGCTCCGCGTTTGTTCAATAATGGCCAGGGGCTCTTCAGTGCGCGGATTGTCGCTGGTCAGCACTACGTGATCCGCCAATTCCGAAGCGCGGCCCATTTCCGGCCGTTTGCCGGCATCGCGATCGCCGCCGCAGCCGAATACGCACCACAATTTGCCGTGCCGCTGCTCGGCCAATTCGCGCAGCGAGGTCAGCGTTTTCAGCAAAGCATCCGGCGTATGGGCGTAATCGATGACGACTACCGGCGCATCCTGGCCGCCGAGTTGTTGCATGCGCCCAGGCGCCGAGGTCAAGCCGGACACCGCTGCAAGCGCCGCGTTCCAGGCCACGCCTTTGGCCAGCAACACGCCCAATACGCCGAGCAGATTACTGACATTAAATAGCCCGACCATTTGCGATTTGACGGGGCCGCTGCCGAACGGCGAATCGACATGGAACACGGTGCCGGTATTGCCGATGCGGATCGCCGAAGCGCGCAGCACCGGGATCTGATCCAGCAGCGCATCGAGCTTGGCCTCGCCCAGGCTGTAACCCACCGTCTGCACACCGCGTTGCTGCAAGCGCTGCGCCAATTGCACGCCCAGGGCATCGTCCAGATTGATCACGCCGTGCTTCAATTCCGGCCGGTCGAACAAGATGGTTTTGGCAGCGCCGTAGGCCGCCATATCGCCGTGATAATCGAGATGATCGCGGGTCAGATTGGTGAACAGCGCAACATCGATATGCAGACCGCTGACGCGCCCTTGCGCCAAGCCGATCGAGGAGGCTTCCAGCGCCACCGCAGCGACATTTCCGATCCGCAGTTCGGCCAGCTTGCGCTGCAACAACACCGCATCCGGCGTGGTGTAGCCGGTGGCTTCGAACCGATTCGGCACGCCGTTGACGAACAGGCCGATACCGAGCGTGCCGATCACCGCTGCCGGCGTGGCCGGTTTTTGCTGCAACACGGATAAGGCATTGGCCAGCCAATAGGCGCAGGAAGTCTTGCCGTTGGTGCCGGTCACGGCGACCGTAAACATGGCGCTATCGGGCCTGCCGTAATAAGCGTTCGCAATGATGCCGGACTGCTGCTTCAAACCCGCCATGGCCAGATGCGGCAGATCGATTGCCGGATCCCATGAAAAATCGCCATCGTCATACAGCACACCGGCTGCTCCCCGTTCGATCGCATCGGCAATAAAACGGCGGCCGTCGGCAGCATCGCCCGGAAAGGCAAAGAAAATATCGCCCGGCGTGATACGGCGGGAATCCGCGGATATCTGCTGAGCCGGAGCGGGAGCCGGAGCGGACGCGGATTTCGCGGCCAGTTGCTGCAGCCAGTCCAGCACTGCGGCCTGCTCTTGCGTCAGTGGTAATGAAAAAGAGGCTGTCATCACAAATCCTCCACGACGGCGTCTTTGGGGATCACGATATTGGTCACCGATGAATCCGGCGCCACGTTCAGCGCACGCAATGCATTGGCGGTCACCGCAGCGAAAACTGGGCCGGCGACGGAGCCGCCGAAGTGACCGCCCACAGTCGGTTCGTCGAGCATGACAGCTACAATAATACGCGGGTCCGACATCGGCGCGATGCCGCAGAACGACGCGATATATTTATGAACGTATTTACCGTTTTCGACTTTATAAGCGGTACCGGTCTTGCCGCCGACCCGGTATCCCGGCACTTGCGCTTGCGGTGCGGTACCGGTCGGGCTGACCACGGTCTCCAGCATGGTGCGCATTTCCTGTGCCGTTTGCGGGGATACCACGCGGGTGCCGATCGGCAGATCGGTGACCTTTTGGAACGATAACGGGATCAAATCGCCGTTGCGCGCCCAAATCATATAAGCATGCGCCAGTTGCAACAGCGAGACCGAAATACCCTGCCCGTAACCCATGGTCGCCTGCTCGATCGGACGCCATGATTTATAAGGACGCACGCGGCCTGCAGCCGCACCGGGGAAGCCGAATTTCGGCTGCTGCCCCAGACCGACCTTGGTAAACATTTCCCACATTTCCTGCGGCGGCATTTGCAAGGCGATCTTGGCGGTGCCGATATTCGATGAAAATTTAATGATGTCCGCCACGCTCAATAATGATGCATGTGCGTCCGCGTCGCCGATGCTTGCAGTGCCGATAGTCAGCTTGCCGGGCCCGGTCTGGAATTGGGTTGATGGCGTGACGCGGCCGGTGTCCAGCGACAGACCGACGGTAAACGGTTTGAGGGTCGATCCCGGCTCGTAGGTATCGGTCACGACCCGGTTACGCAATTGATCACCGGTCAGCACCGAGCGATCGTTGGGGTTGTAAGTCGGCAAATTGGCCAAGGCCAGCACTTCACCGGTGTGCACATCCAGCACGATGATGCCACCGGCCTTGGCGTGATGTTTTTCGACCGCCTCTTTCAATTGCGTAAAGGCAATGTACTGAATTTTGCTGTCGATCGACAGCGCCAGATCGGCGCCGTCATGCGGTTCCTTGACCGCTTCGATATCTTCCACGATGCGGCCGAGCCGGTCCTTGATCACGCGGCGGCTGCCGGCGACACCGGCCAGCGTTTTCTGGTTCGACAGTTCCATGCCGTCCTGGCCCACGTCTTCCACATTCGTGAAACCCACCACATGCGCCGTGACCTCGCCTTCCGGATAAAAGCGCTTGTATTCCCGGCGCGTTTCAATCCCCGGAATGTCGAGCTTCAGAATTTTGTCCGTGGCGTCCTGTTCCACCTGGCGCTTGAGGTAAACGAAGCCGCGGTCGGAATCGAGCTTTTTATGCAGCTCGGCATCGCTCATTTCGAGCAATTTTGCCAGTTGGCGCAGCTTTTCTTTGGGGGCTTCCTGCACGTCGTCGGGGATGGCCCAGACCGCCTTGACCGGCACCGACGAGGCCAGTACCTGTCCGTTGCGATCGGTTATTTTGCCGCGTGTGGCAGGCAGCTCAAGCGTGCGCGCATAACGCACTGCGCCCTGTTTTTGCAGGAAATCGGTGGAAATGCCTTGCAGCCACAAGGCGCGCGCGGCCAGCGCGAAGAAGGAGACGAATAAAATAAACAGCACCAGACGCGAGCGCCAGGCCGGCATCTGTACTTGTAAAACAGGACTGGCGGAAAATGGGACGCCCTTGGCGGCCGCGACGCGTCCATTGTGGCCGGAGCGCGGCTTACGCGTCATTTGGCGCCCATGGTCAGATATTGCGTGCGTTGCGGCGTCAGCGAGATCATGTTCAGATCGCGCCTTGCGATGGCGTCAATACGGGAATTTTTGCCCAGCGTGGATTGGTCCAGCTGCAATTGCGCCCATTCGACATCGAGTTGACGCCCCAGGCTTTGCGCGCGGTCCAGTTCGATGAATAGCTCACGCGCCTGATATTGCGCATTGACCAGCGACAGCGCACAACCGACCAACAACAACGCCAGCAGGAAATTGAGGCGGCCGGTCATTGCGGCGCTCCGTTCTGGGGTTCGGCGAGGCGTTCCGCAACCCGCATCACGGCCGAGCGGGCGCGTGGATTTTCCGCCACTTCGGCCGCGCCAGGTTTGCGGCGGGCCAATAATTTCATCTGCGGTTGCGGCAGATCGACGGCACGAATCGGCAGGCGACGATCAGGCTGCGGCACATGTGCTTTGGACGCCATGAACTGTTTCACAATCCGATCCTCCAGTGAATGAAAGCTGATCACTACCATTCTCCCGTGCTGCGCCATCCGATGAAATCCTTTCGCCAGCCCTATCTCGAGTTCTTCAAGCTCTTGATTGATGTAAATCCGTACAGCCTGAAATGTGCGAGTTGCCGGATCTTTACCTTTCTCGCGGGTTTTGACTGCTTGTGCCACGATCTGGGCAAGCTGTCGTGTGCTTGAAATTGGCTCGATTGCCCGGCGAGCAACAATCGCCTTTGCAATCTGAACAGCAAACCGTTCTTCCCCATAATCGCGTATCACCTTTCCAATCGTCTGCTCTGTTTCGTTTGCTAACCATTCGGCGGCCGACACGCCGCGCGTAGTATCCATGCGCATATCCAGCGGCCCGTCGGAACGGAAGCTGAAACCGCGCGTTGCATCATCGACTTGCGGCGATGAAATCCCTAAATCCAGCAAGATGCCGTCGACCTGCCCGATACCGCGCTCGGCCAACGCCTCATCGAGCGTTGCAAAACTATCGTGCACGATCGAAAAGCGCGCATCGGTAATGGTTTGCGCGGCTGCAATCGCTTGCGGGTCCTTATCGAACGCAAGCAAACGGCCGCCGGCGCCAAGTCGCTCGAGAATCTTGCGCGAATGACCGCCGCGACCGAAGGTCCCGTCCAGATAAATCCCGTTGGCGCGCGCGCCCTCGATCGCCAGCCCATCGACCGCTTCATCCAGCAGCACCGTGCGGTGCTGCAAATCCGGCACCGTTTGCGAAGTCATCACGTGGTGCCGTTAGAATGAAAAATTACTTAAAACATCCGGCATTCCGCCGGCGACCGCCTGGGCTTCGTTTTCGGCCAGCAGCGCTGCATCCCATATTTCAAAATGACTGCCCATGCCCAGCAACATCACATCGCGTTGCAGACCGACCGCGCTACGCAATTCCGGCGCAATCAGAATCCGTCCAGCGGAATCCATTTCGACATCCGATGCATTGCCCAGGAATATCCGTTGCCATGCGCGCGCCGACATCGGCCACGCAGCGATTTGCTCGCGGTGGCTTTCCCAGGTCGGACGTGGAAAGAACAGCAGACAGCCATGCGGATGACGGGTCAAGGTGACGCGCCCTTCGCATAGCAACGTCAGCGCGTCACGATGCTTGGCCGGAATTGACATCCGTCCTTTGGCATCGAGATTTAAAGCTGACGCACCCTGAAACACTATGAATACCTCTGAATTTGCGGCTGGGTTGGCATTGCTAAAAATGCAATTCGTAAGATGACGCCCTCTTTTCAAGGCCGTTTTACCCCACAAAAAAACACTTTTTCACACTGCCGCCCACTTTAGAGTATTGGACTAACGCAGGTCAAGCGATATTACAAAGGTGAAATGGGGATTTAATGAATAAAGTCAAAGACTTAGCACACACTGTTAAGGCAGGTTAAAAGTCAATTATCAAGGAAATGAATGACTTAGCGCGGATATTGAAAGTTACACCTGAAATAAACACATGGGTTTATGCCCAATTTTGGTGATTGGTGACTAATTAATGATTGAGCAAATCCGCGACACCCGTGACGGGGCCGCCAGTCGCTACCGTCGTTGCTGTCGTTGCCCATTGCGAATCGCGAACTTGATCATCGATCCACATTGATCATCACATAAAGAAGCATAGCTGCCATACTGCAGAGCATGAACACCTACTAACTCTATGTTGCTTTATTAAATACAATGCAAAGAGAGGGGGGGCTATATTTCAATATAGAAGACGCCTTAAATCGATTATTGCGCTTGTCACAATAAGCATAATTGTTGCCGGATGCATCAACAACGATCTTGCATTACGCAGAAGCCAGTCATCAAAGCTAGCCATTGAAGCGGGTTGGATACGCACAACGCTGGACACTGGAAAATTTTCGTTGATAGCGTTCACGCCGCACGATATCGTCCGGAACCAGTCACTTACTATTTATATCGAAGGCGATGGTCTGGCATGGATCAATTCTTCAGCGCCCTCCTTCGATCCGACACCGATAAATCCATTGGGACTTCGGCTTGCCATGCTTGATCCGCACGAGTCCGTTGCCTATCTTGCGAGACCTTGCCAGTTCACGCAGGATAATGAACGCCGCAATTGCGACGTTCGATACTGGACCAGTCATCGTTTTGCCCCCGAAGTAATTGAAGCAACCGATCGCGCTGTTACTCAATTGAAAGCTCGGTTCGGCGCAAAACAAATTCGCATGGTTGGTTATTCGGGCGGCGGTGCAATAGCTGCTTTGGTTTCCGCGCGCCGCAATGATGTAACGATGTTGGTCACCGTCGCAGGCAATCTGGATCACGTCGAGTGGACACGGATCAATCGTGTCACACCTTTGTCCGGTTCACTCAATCCTGCTGATTATTGGCAAGCGCTTCAACATATCCCCCAGCAACATTATGTCGGCGGTCGCGATCATATTATTGATGAATCCATTGCGAGAGCGTATGCGTCGAGATTTAACGAGTCTCCATCCATCACCGTCTTACCGGATTTCACACATCTATGTTGTTGGGAAAAGGTCTGGCCTGCGCTCGTGGGTCAAAATTTTGGGCTGCCTGATGCCGTTAAGTCCAACCTCAACGTTATCGAAAACTGACACTTAGCGGCCGTCACCCTTTTACTCTCCGCCTCAGAAGAGCATGCGTACCCGTCCCGAAACGGTCTGACTTAAGAATCCGCTGGTTCGGTATTCTGCGTCATAGCGGACTTGATACTCCACGCCTTTGGCATCGGTCTTCATCACACCAAGACCCAGTCGCGCTAGCCACGGACTCTGATTCAGACCTTGCGTAACGAAAACCGAACCACCACCGACGAACGCCGAAGCACTCTCCGCTTGCTCATTGTTGAAGTCATAGGCCATCGCGAGATTGCCAAAGAGCTTCAGACCACTACCGAGGTCGTGAGTCGCCTTCGTATCAAAGGTCAGCAAGGTTTCCTTGTATGTTTGCTTACTCACGGCGAGGTTCAACGCGCCTGCCCCTGTTTCGGTATAACCATTAGTTCGCACCTGCGTTGCATCAAGACGTAACGAGGGAGTGATGTTGCTTGTCTCCGATACGGCGAACACCCGTCCGGCCCCTATAGATACATGCATCGCCAGACTGCCGTAATCGCTTGAAGCACCGACCCCCATGAACGGAATATCCCGTTGTCCTTTATTCTTGTTGTGCCCGACATCGAACTGGAGATTGATATCCGTAGCCGAATCGACGTTGTAGCTCGCGTACGCCGCAAGCTGGAACGTGTCGACCTCGGTACGCTGCATCGCCGACGTAGAATTGTTTTGAACGGTGCTGTCGCCGTATGTGAACGCACCGCCCACCCGCCAGTTGTGGAGTGCCGGCAAATCCGCTCCGACCGCTATGCCGGTGGTCTTGGACTGAAATCCTGTGACGCCGCCGCGGTCGTCCTGATTCGCTTCGGTGTGGAATGGTTTGGCCCACATGAAGTCGTCGCCAAGGAACTCGTCGCCGGATGACAGGCCGCGGTTGCTTTCAATCCTGGACTGAATGATGCGGTTCATGCTGTGCAATGCGTTGTTCGTCGCGATTGCGCCCGCACCCGTCTGGAGTGGCAGGGTTTGCCGCACCGCGTCTGAAACCTGCTGCGCCGTTTGCATCTGGCCTAATTGGGTAATGACGGCCTGCATACCCGGATCGGAGGTTCCGCTTGCGATCAATTGATCGAAGACGTGTGCTGCGCCAGCGCCAGGAGTGTTCCCGAAGATCGAAGTGGCCGTCGTGACTGTTTGTGGCGTTAGAGTCGGAATCGGAGTTGGAGTCGCCGCCGATACGATAATGAGATCCACCGCCTTGGGGTCACGTGACGTATCGGCCGTGAAGTTGAAAAGATAGCTGTTGTCGGTCACCGTGATCGCGCCCGAACTGAGGGCCCCCCCCGCCTTGATCACGTCGGTCACTAGCGCATTATTGGCAAGCGTCGACGAACCAATGACATTGACATCAATACCCGTACCTGCTGCAAGAGTGACGTTACCGGAAACGTTGAGCTTGCCGTAGTTCGACGTTGCGTCGGCAAGCGATATCCGGAAAACGCCTCCGGCAGTTTGGGTAAAACTCCCGATCACGGTCATGAGCGTCGCAGGGGAGGAGCCCGAGCCGATGGATAACACCCCATTGTTCGTCAAGGCGCCGGTAATGGTCGCACTGCCGCCATTGAGCTCTGCGCCGTTGCTGATCGAAACATTGCCTATCAGCGCTGCGCTATTTGCGAGTGCCAGCGTGCCAGCCGACACCGTCCATGCGTCACCACTTACGCCACCCGTTCCGGTAAGCGTCCACGTACTTGTGTCCTGTTTGCTGTAACGCGTGAAGCCACGATATTGGGCTGAGGGTCCAATCTGGGCGAGCGAAAATGAATTGCCGCCGGATCCGTTGACATTACCACCCAAGGTAAGAATATCTCCACCGCCGGTGCCGCCACTCGAACTCACCACATTACCGTTGATGACCGAGCCGGACTGGATCACGAGTTGATTGCCGCCGCCGGAGAAAGTTATCGCGCTGGCCGTCGTACCTGTGCCCCGGCTGGCGCGGCCCGCCGTGATAGTTCCCGAATTCAATATGGTCGAACTGCCCGAGGCATTGACGGCGACACCACCTGCACCGGCGGCACCGCTGGTAGACGTTCCCGTACCGCCATTACCACCGTTGCCCCCGGTGATCGTCCCCGTATTCGTCAATGAAATGAAAGAGCCGGTCACCGCCGTGCCGCCGAGACCGCCGGCACCGCCGTTCCTGCCTGTACCACCGTTGCCACCATTGCTGCCGGTCAAAGTGCCAGCGTTGGTCAGCGTGATGGACGAACCATTTACGGCAGCACCACCAGCCCCGCCCACGCCGCCGCTGTTCGAACTGGCGCCCGCCGTACCATTACCCGCGTTACCGCCGGAAATCGTGCCACCAAAAGAGTTTGCGAGAGTAAGCGTCGCTCCTGTGACACCAATGCCGCCGGCGCCTCCGCCGCCGCCGCCTGCACCGCCACCGGGCGAGCCGCCATTGCCACCTGAGCCGCCTGCGATGCTGCCGCTATTTGTGACCGACGAACCAGAACCGCTGGTAATACCGTTTCCGCCCGCACCGCCGAGACCTCCCGACTTACTGGAGCCAGCGGTTCCACTGTAGCCATTGGTGCCGGAATAAACCCCGCCTCCGGGACCCGCATTGCCGCCCGTGCCACCCGCACCGCCTGTGCCGCCCGCACCACCGACGAGCTGGCCGGGCGAATTGTTGGTGACCGTTAAGCCAGTTCCCGACACACCTGCACCGCCTGCGCCACCTGCGCCCGCAAGGCCGCCGTCGCCACCCGTTCCCCCTGTTCCGCCTTGGGAGCTGCCGTATCCACCGCGCGATCCGGACCTGCCGTTGACACCATTCCCACCTGCGCCGCCCGCGCCACCGCGTACGAGACCGCTATTGGTCAGGAAAAAACCTGTGCCCGAGACGCTTGCGCCACCCGCGCCACCAAATCCGCCGCTCCCGCCAGTACCGCCGCGCCCGCCGGTAGGCCCGGTGCCGACGCGATAACCGGGAACGTAGAAACCGTAGCTTACGGCACCCGCAATCCCGGAGGTGCCGCCATTGCCGCCAATGCCGCCGGCCCCACCAAAAATTGAGCCCGCTGTAACCATATGGAAGGCTGTGCCAGACAACCCGGCACCGCCACCGCCGCCCACAGCGCCGGCCCCGCCACCACCGCCGTTGCCTCCAGAACCGGGCGGTGTGTAGTAGCCGCTCCCGCCAGTACCGCCGCGCCCCCCGGCGCCACCCCTACCACCGGTTCCGCCTGCGACCGTACCTGGGCTCGACACCGTGTCATTGTTGGAACCGGTCATGGCCCCGACAGCAGCGCCACCACTGGCGCCAGCTGTGGCCGCCGTGCCGGTGCCACCCGAAGTGCCATTGGGCGACCCCAAAGTTCCGTTCACTCCTGCTGATCCATTCGTGCCGACCGGGCCCGCAGTGCCCGTGCTGCCAGTCGAGCCGGCCAGGTCTGCCGCAAAGCTATGACCGCCGGACAGCGCCAGAAAAACCGTCAGCATCGCACTCGCCACGCCTTTCAGTCGCACGCCGCCAACCGTGACGTTGCCTCGCGAGCAATGACTCCTGGCCGTCTCTGGCGCGACCATTGATTTGCCCGACTTGTTCGTCACCAACCGGTAAATTCTGTTCATTTTGTGCCTCTCCAGGGTCGAACCACGGATCGAGCAATTCAAATGATCCTGACGCCATGCGTATTGCATTCCGGATCTTTCCAGAACGCGTCATTTGAAAATTTATTGAAGATGTCTGGCGGCAGGATTGACTGCCGGTTATTCGGCATGACACGTCGCCGCACAGCGTGAAGGCCTGGCATTCCCGCCTTGCGGTCGAATTCATCTGCGTTGAATTCAAGGTTCTCCGAATCGTGTTTGAACGCCGGCTCATGGATGAACTCATAGATGGCATTCAGTACTGTCTGGGGCTCCGATGTCAGCGTCTCGTACTGCACGAGCATCAGATGCTCGGCGCACTCGCTGTAAAACGCTTCTTTAAGGGCGTTATAGGCATATCCCAACATGCCGCTCGGGCCAGCGACAGTCTCCGCACGGGAATACACCGTTCCTCCTGCTTGATAGTTGAAAATTGATGACGGCGTCATGCTGTTCTTGCGAACCAGCCGCTCGATGCTATCGACAACCCAGCTCGTATCCCGCACGCAGGCGATGACCTTCGAACCGGGGAAAATCGTCTGCAGCAATGGCATGCGCGCGCACCAGGCGCGATTGGTATCAAAAATAATTTCCGGGCAGTCTTCGCTGTAGTAATTATCGAAAATCCCGCGAAGTACCCTATGGCGATGTTCATCCTTGATGAAAGATGAGAACTCGTTACTGTCGCCCATATGGTCGACCAGCGTTCCGACCATTCCGCCGACCGGACCGCTCATACTCGCAAAGACATGGGGGTTTTGCCTCAGCAATGCGGCAAGCAACGTAGATCCGGCGCGAGGAAGGCCAGATATGAAATGGAATCGCCTTTTAATTTTGCAACTCCTTCGGCGCTAAAGCGCGCCTACGGCCACCGATGAACGGAATCTTCAAGTGAAGCGCCCGAACGGCAAGCCAGTATAGCTACGCTTTTGTTGCGGGGTTGGTATTTTCGTCGATTCGTAACGAACGGCCGGATATTATCTTCATGGATGTTGTAATCCCCAACATAAACGGGATAGAAATCCTGATCGTCGCTGACCAAAGCGAACCGGTATCGTCAAAGAAATCTGAAGGCGGGCGCAGTAGGCCTGGTTGCAAAACCAATCGACTGCGTCACCTTCCTGAACAAGCTGGAACGTGCGTTACATAATTGATTCTTGTCCTACCAAGAGAACTGTGTTTGGTGTTGACGATTGACGCAAAGTCTCAGCAAGCGACTTCAAGATCGGCCAGCGGATGCCGATCGGCGCCCCATGGATCGGCAAAGGCGCCATCCACCCATTGCGGCGTAACGTCGGCCAGTGTGGCCGGCTGCCAGTTTGGTTTTTGATCCTTATCGATCAGCAAGGCGCGAATACCTTCGGCAAAATCCGGCCGCGCCGCGCAATGCAGGGAGACGGTGAATTCCAGCCGAAACACCTGCGCCAGCGACAAATACCGCGCGCGCCGTTGCATGACATACGACAACCAGGCCGATCCGGGCGCGCCGGTGGTCAGAGTAGCGACCGCTTTGCGCAACCAGACGTTATCGGTTTTGACCTTTAGCAGCGAGGCGACAATCTCGGGCAGCGTCTGCGCGCTGCACAGCGCATTAATCGCATCCAGATTCTCGCGCAATTGCGATGCCACAAAAACCACGCCCGCCTGCTGTGCGCCGGCCTGCTCAGCCTGCTGCAAAACACGTCCCAGAAGAACGGACGCGGCCGCATCGCTGCTGCCCCATGGCTGCTGCAACAAGGTGTCGATCACCTGTTGCCGGGCCTCATGCGCAATCTGATAATCGGCCAGATCGACGAACTTGGCATCGGCGGCATTGAGCGAAGCGCCGGTCAACGCCAGAAATAGGCCAAGCCTTCCCGGCATCCGGTTCAAGAACCAGCTGCCGCCGACATCCGGGTATAGGCCGACCGTTATTTCCGGCATCGCCAGCCGCGACCGTTCGGTCACCACGCGATGGCTGGCGCCGGCCATCAGGCCGAGACCGCCGCCCATGACGATGCCATGCCCCCAGCAGAGCAGCGGCTTCGGATAAGTATGAATCAGGTAATTGAGGCGGTATTCGCGCTCGAAGAATTGTGCGGCGTAAGGATTGCCGCGGATATCGCCGCGCTGCGCACTGGCATGATGCGCCGTCATTGAACGATACAGTTGCTGCAAATCGCCGCCGGCGCAAAACGCCTTCTCGCCAGCGCCCTGCAATATCACCATCGCGATACCGGCATCGGCGGCCCATTGGGTGAGCCGGCCGGTCAGCGAGTCGGTCATTTCGAGCGACAAGGCATTCAGCGTTTTTTCAACATTCAATGTGGCGATACCGATACGGTATCCATGGACGGCCGGCAGTTCCTCGAACAATACCGCTTCACTCATGCATCGCTCCTGTGCGAATGCGTGCTGGCCGCAAGTGCTTGCTGTCCGGCGAGACGCGCCAAACGAAAAATACTCGCCGCGCTCAAACAATATTTCCTGAGTGTTTGGCACATCTCACCGGACAGCAAGCCCTTGCGGCCAGCACGCATTCTGGTTTGAACGTTTCTCCTAAACCAAATCTCAACAGACCTTGTCTAGCCGAAAAAAATAAAATCAAAGCAGGCCGATAGGCCGGATTCTGTTACGACAAGTTGCCCTGTTATGACAGTCATTCCTCTAGGCGCTGAATTACTCCAGCGCTCAAGCTTCCTACCCGCACGCTCCGCGAGCAACATCAACGCGTGCCTATTTGGAATTGCTCCGAGTGGAGGTTACCGCGTTTCACCGTAACTTAATACGCTCGTCTCTGTGGCCCTATTCCTCGCCTTATACCTTGCGGCTTTCAGCGGACGGCCGTTAACCGTCACCCTGCTCTATGGAGTCCGGACCTTCCTCCCGCCG
>JAQGNR010000060.1 GCA_028291765.1 Herbaspirillum sp. | reverse complement strand
CCGACGATGGAAAGGGCTTCGATCCGGCTGAAAAAAAAGCAAAATCCTTTGGTTTGATCGGTATTCATGAACGCATCCTGATGCTTGGCGGGAAGGTCGATATCACAACGGCGCCGCATAAAGGCACATCGATCCGGGTTTCCATTCCAACCTCTGCTACTTAGCGCTACGAATGTTACGAATACTAATCGCTGACGATCACGCCATCATGCGTGAAGGTCTGAAACAGCTGTTACAGCTAGTCGGGGGCGTCAACGTGGTGGCCGAGGCCGCCAATGGCGCACAGGTATTAGACATGCTGCGCAGAATCGAAGTCGACCTGGTGCTGCACGATATATCGATGCCGGGTATCAGCGGCGCCGATCTGATCAATCACATACGTTTGCAAGGAAAAATTCCTCATATTTTGGTGCTGAGCGCATACAACGAGGTACAAAGTGCACGGCGCGCCCTGCACGCCGGCGCGTCCGGTTACTTGACGAAAGACGTCGACCCCAAAACCTTGGTCGCGGCCATCTTCAAAGTCGCTGCTGGCGGTCGCTTCGTTGATCCCCGCTTGGCAGAGCAAATGATGTTCGATATCAGGGATGCCTCGCACCGGTTGCCGCATACGCTTCTCTCCAATCGTGAATTCGACATTTTTCAGCGACTGGCACAAGGCCAAAGCGTCAACCAGATCGCTGATGCGCTATCGATCAGCAACAAGACAGTCAGTACGCACAAGGCAAGGCTCATGCTGAAAATGAATTGCGACAACAATGCCGAATTAGTGCGCTACGCGATTTCGCATTCCTTGATGGATTGACGCCGTATTGACGGCGCCGCCGATGCCGCTAAAAAAAAGCCAGGCCGAATTGCGTTGGGTTCTCTCTCTGGCAATATACGATAATGGTTCCGCTGCGGCCATTGTTGGAAGTGACCCGGTTGTTCAAGCCAATACATTTTTCATTGCTCCGTTGATTTGTCTATGACTACATTCCTGTCGCATCTGGATAAATTTCTTGCCGAGCATCCCAATCTAAATATCGATGTAGTACTCGACGACCGCAGCATCGACATGTTGGAACAAGGCATCGATGTGGCGCTGCGCATGGGAACGCTCAGCGACTCGGGCATGACTGCGCGCAAGATTGCCCGAAGCGACCGCGTGGTGCTGGGCACCCCGGCTTATTTCGCCAAGGCAGGTGAACCTTGCATCCCGGCCGACTTGACCCATCACGAGGCGATCGTCTATGCGCAAGGAAACGGTGGCGCCACCTGGGCCTTCCGGCACGGCAGCACCAAAGTGTCGGTAGCCGTTTCAGGACGGCTAAGAGTCAATGCAGCCGAGGGTGTGCGGGCCGCTGTGCTGGCCGACATGGGCGTGGCGATTTCATCGGAGTGGATGTTTGGGCCCGAGCTGGAAAAGGGTAGCGTCAAGCGCGTTCTGGAAGAATGGAAATTGCCGCCCATTGATCTGTGGGCCGTGTATCCCACAGGTCGTATGGCGAGCGCGAAGGCGCGTGCATTTGTTGCGTTTGTCGAGGGGGTTTTGCATGGCGATCAAACGACCCGGAACGGCCGGCCAAGGTATTGAGGCAACCCTGGCTGATGCATGCCGTTTCGAGCAAAGGTAAATGATCTATTGAGGTTTGGCGTATTTTGCGACGCCTGTTACATCGAACAACACACAACGCTGGTTTCCGACTACCCAAGCATCATGCCCAGGTGGCATATAAAAGACGTCGTTCGGCCCGTATTCCATCTCAGACCCATCATCCATCTTAACGACCATCCGACCTTCAAGGACGATGCCTGTATGAGCGGCCTGGCAAGAATCTGTTCCTGCTATCGGTTTCACATGCAGGCTCCAACGCCAACCAGGTTCGAACTCGCCACGGCCTATTGTATGGTCGCCGAGTGTAAAGATGGCTAGCTTGCCTTTTCCCTCTTTGAATGGGCGAACTTCGTCCGGCTTGTCTAAAGATTTCTTCTCTAAAGTCGCATTCATGGCATGATCCTCCAAAAAAATGGTGGGGCGGGATATGGTATTGGCGAATCAGGATAATTGAACAGTGGAAAATAATTGAATCAGACGCGCCAGTACCGGCTGATCGACTCTGATGCTAAAAATCATACTTGTCAATGCCATGTAGCGATGAACTATTGATCGGCCGTAGCGAGGATGCAAAAGTGAACTGAGCCCATAAAGTTGGACAGTTAAAAAGCCAGGCCGATGGGCTGGGTGAGCCGCTTGCAATAGATGATAATGGTTCCGCGGCGGCCACTTCTTGAAGTGTCCCGATTGTTGAAGCCACCACATTTTTTCCTTTGATTTCTCTATGACTACATTCCTGTCGCCCAAGACGCAGAGCTCCCCACGGATCTTGCTGGTTGGCCTGGTGCCTGGCCTCGGGAATATGCATCTCCCTCGACATTTGGCGCGTGCCGGTCTTGAAGTCGTCTTCGCCGGCGTCAGGGCTTGCATGGCATCCCGCTCCGGCCATGTCCGGACGTTTTACCCATGGCAGTCCGACGGTGGTGGCCTGGCTGTGGGGCCGTTCATAGACTGCGTCAGGCAGTCGCAGCCGCAGTGGGTCATCCCCCTTGACGAAATATCCGCCCAGGTTCTACAGCAAATAGGCGTCGGACAACTTCAGGGTGGTGATCGCCCGCTGCCGGCCGGCGTTGTGGAACTGGTGCGACGCTCGCTCGGAAATCCGACTGGGTATCCTCTTTTCGCCGTGCGCCGTCGCGCATTCGAAACCGCCCATGCGGCAAGCATCCCGGCGGCAGTTCAGGCAGATGTGGACACGTTTGAAGCATGCCTTCAATTTGCCCGAGCGCATGGGTATCCGGTGGTTCTAAAACAGGAGAGCTCCAGCGGGGGCGTCGCTGCTTTCATCCTGGACAGCGAAGCGGCCTTGGGTGATTTCACCTCCAGCGGCCAATTTTGCCAGGCTGACCGGCCGTGGGTAATTCAAGGCTTCATTGCGGGGGTACTGGGCATGCACGCCGTCTTTGCCGATCAGGGCCGTATATTGGCGCAACTTAGCGCGGTCCAGATCAGAAGGCGCAGCAACCGGCCGACAGCACCAAGCAGCGTGGTCAAGTTGCTTCAGCACGACGCGATGGCAGCCAGTTGCGCCGCGTTCGTGGCGGCCACCGGGGCCTCGGGATTCCATGGCTGGGATTTCCAACTGGAAGAAACCGGGAAGGCTGTGATGATCGAGCACAATCCCCGACCCATTTCCATCTCTCATCTGGGCTACCTGCAGGGTGACGATCTATGCCGAGCGCTAGCTACTACGTGTGGCGTGAGCATCGGCAACCCGGGACCGAGCGCTGGCGGGGAGCGCCATGTAGCGCTTTTCCCAGACGAGTGGCAACGGGATCCGCTGAGCCCCATGCTTCACGAAACGTTTCACGATGCCCCCTGGGACGACCAGCCCCTGTTCACAGCCTTGCTGCAAGAGAACATACGTTTCATTTAGTAATACATCAATCTAGCCGGCCTTCAGGGAAACATCACCGTTCAATGCCAACGGCAGCGCCCTGGCCCATCGATTGGCGGAAAGCGAAAAAGTCAGCGAACGAACCTGGTGATACCACCCTGCCGGCACATATAGGAGTTCACCTGGTTGCATGATGCATTCGATCATTGTTGCTTGGCGGGCTAGGGGGAATTTCTCGAAATCCGGTGCTTCGGGGTTAAACGGCGAGCCGAACAGGACGGCATTCGCCTCGTGGGTATACAGGAATTCGTCGTGGTGCGGCGGCGACAGGAAGACACGTTTGGCGCCCCAGATCTGCGCAAAAATATTATCGTCATAGTCACAATGCAGTGGCGTCACTGTTCCGGCGGGGCCAAGCCAAAAACGGGGCGGCCCCATTTTTTTAAAATAGGCGGGCCAGTAACACAGCGTATTCAATTCACGCAATTCCAGATTGCCAAGATAGGGCGGCAAGTCCTGGGTGTTATCGGCGACAAGCTCAAGATACGCAAGCAGTGACATATCCCGCATCGCCCGGTCAGGCGCAAAAGCGGTGTTGACGTAGTCTCCCACCCTGGCGCGCACGTGCAGGTCGCCAAAGCGTTCGCGCAGCGTTTGTGGCGTAAGGATAGACAGTGGCCACTTGCCGACCAGCCCGGTGATCACGAATGGCAGGCCTTCTGCGGCACGCGTGCGGAATGCTGTGGCGTCGAGTACGCCGATGCGCGGCACTGCGGAAATGGCCGGGAGATCGCGTCCGGCGCGCCTGATTGCTTCACGCATTTCCTGTATTGAAGTGACGCCGCGAATCAGCCCATCCCTTCGGTCTCGCGCCTGTTTTTTTGCAATGGCGTCCTCGGGCGAGGCGGCCGTTGATGAGGGCAGAGGTGGCAGCGATCGTGGCGATACGCGTGGCTCGCGCGGTTCGATGCGGATAGTCATCGTTTATTCAGATTATGAGTTTAAGTGGGTTTGTAATAGGCGTGGATAACTGAGTTTTCTGTGGGCATTCTTTAAATTTTACCTGTAGCGGTGACCCTTCGACACGGCCTGCGGCCTGCTCAGGGCGAACGGGGGTTTTGTGAGAATTTAAAGAAAAACCGTACCCACATACATAAGTCTGAAGAACCTATTTTTGCAATATCGCAGCAGAGACCTGATTAACCACATCGCTTTCAATACCGTTATAACCATGATAGGCAAACGCTTCACAAGGATCGCCCTTGCTTTCGCCGCCGGTGAAGCTCAGCAATTGCTTTCTTGAGACATTGGTCAGCCTGTCCATCAACTGCGGTAATTGGCTGTAGTTGCAGAGCGGGCAAGCATCATCCTTGTGGTGCGCGACAATGACCGGAATGTGCAGGCGATCCAGCGGCATGGCCGTTACCGGACGTCCTTTTTTGTCGCGCAAAATGGTCGATGTCAGCACCAGGCCGTCCGGTCCGTCCGCGCCAGTCAGTTCGGTCGCGACAAAGGCAGCCGATTGCGTGCCGCGGCTGGTGCCTACCAGCCAGACCGGCGCCTTGGCATGATCGCGCGCCCATGCAATGGCGGCCTTGATATCGGTTACGTGTTCAGATGTCTGCCGAAAACCTTCCAGAAAGGAACCACCCTGGCGATCCGACGGTGCATCGATCACTTCCACCAGAAACCCTTGGTCGGCAAAAAGCTGCCGCGTGCGCACCAGGAAATTACCTTTGCCGCGCAGGAGCGAGCCGTCCGGCTGAATTGCCAGGCCGCCATCGCCGCCGGCAAACAGGATTACCGTTGCCTTGGGATCGGGCGGACTCAGAACGAGCATTCTTTGAATCACCCCAGGCCGGGTTTGAAGATCGACGACTTGTGCCGGTGTCTGGCTGTATGCGTTGCCGAAAAGAATCAGTAGTAACGATGACAGCCAAATTCTCATTGTTCTTTGCATGGCGATTTTCCCCAGAATAAGCCGGCAGTTTATTTGAATGATCGTCAAACGCGACGTGATCGTCGTCGATGCGATGCCAGAGAATAAACCAAATAGGAGCGGCGGTCGATTTTCGGCCGGCTCGCCAAAGCGGAACAAATTTTCCAATGCGGTGTCAACGAACCTTGTGGCCGTGTTGCGGCGCAATTTCAGCGAAGAGGTCGAGGATGCAAATTGGCATGATCGGGTTGGGGCGCATGGGCGCCAATATGGTTAAGCGATTGAGTCAGGGCGGCCATGCATGCGTGGCCTTCGATTTGCACCAAGCGGCGGTCGACGCGATTTTACAGCCGGGGGTGACCGGCGCGGCTTCGCTGCAGGATCTGGTGGCCAAACTGGATAAGCCGCGCGTGCTGTGGATGATGGTGCCGGCCGCTGTGGTGGATAAGGATCTGATGCTGCTGGCGTCGTTGCTCGATGCCGGCGATATCATCATCGATGGCGGTAATTCATATTATCGCGACGATATCCGGCGCGGCGCTGAATTGAAATCGCACAATATTCATTATCTGGATGTCGGGACCAGCGGCGGCATCGCCGGGGCCGAGCGCGGCTATTGTTTGATGATCGGCGGTGAAACGGAAATAGTCCGGTATCTGGCGCCGATCTTTACCACGCTCGCGCCCGGCGTCAACGCTGCGCCGCCGACACCGGGGCGGGACAATAACGGCAGTACGGCCGATCAGGGCTATTTGCATTGCGGCCCGCAAGGCGCCGGTCATTTCGTCAAAATGATTCATAACGGTATTGAATACGGTTTGATGGGCGCGTATGCCGAAGGGATGAATATTCTGCGCAATGCCAATGCCGGCCAGCAGCAGCACGATGTGGATGCCGAAACCACGCCGCTGCGCCATCCGGAATATTATCGATACGATCTGGATCTGCCTGAAATCGCCGAGCTGTGGCGTCGCGGCAGCGTGATCGGTTCCTGGTTGCTCGATCTCACTGCAGGCGCATTGCAGAATGATCCTGCACTGGAAAATTATGCCGGCCGCGTGTCGGATTCGGGTGAGGGCCGCTGGACCATCGCCGCTGCGATCGATGAATCGGTGCCGACCCCGATCTTGAGCGCGGCGCTGTTTGCGCGTTTCAGTTCCCGCGGTGAGTCCGATTTCGCCGATAAAGTTCTGTCGGCCATGCGGCACGGTTTCGGCGGCCATGTGGAAAAGCCAAAGCAGTGACCACCATGAGTACGCCGGCATGAGCGTGAAAGGCAAAGTCGTCTTTTTATTCGACTGCGATAATACCCTGCTCGATAACGATCGCGTGCAGTCGGATTTGCGCGCGCATATCGAGGCTGGATTCGGCGCTGCGGAGCGGGATCGCTATTGGCGGGTTTTTGAGCAATTGCGTGAGCAGTTAGGTTATGTCGATTATCTGGGCGCCATGCAGTGTTTCCGCTCGGGCGCGGCGAATCATCCGGCGCTGCTGCAATTATCGGCATTTCTGCTGGATTATCCGTTTGCCGAGCGGCTGTATCCGGGGGCGCTCAGCGCCGTTCATCGGCTGGGCGAATGGGGTGAAACGGTCATCTTATCGGATGGCGATATTGTGCTTCAGCCGCGCAAAATCCAGCGTTCCGGTTTGTGGCAGGCAGTCGAAGGGCGGGTGCTGATTTATGTGCACAAAGAGAAAATGCTGGAGCAGATGCAGCAATGCTATCCCGCCGATCACTACGTTATGGTCGACGATAAGCTGGCGATCCTGACCGCGATGAAGCAGCATTTTGGCGCGCGATTGACGACCGTTCTGCCACTTCAGGGTCATTACGCACTCGATCCCGGCAACCGCACGCTTTATCCTGCCGCAGACATCAGCATCGAGCGTATCGGTGATTTGAATAAGATCGACTTGCTATTGCTGCTCAATGCGGCAATAGCAACGCAGTAAAAACAACGCAGAAAACACAGCGCAATAAAATCAGCGCAGTAAAGCCAGCGCCCGTTGGCAAACGTTTTCAACCGTAAAACCATACTCCCGCATCAACACCTCTGCATTCGCAGAAGCGCCGAAGCGCTCGATCGACAGCACATCGCCGCGTTCGCCGACGTAACGATGCCAGCCTTGGGCAATGCCGGCTTCGACGGCCAGCTTGGCCCCGCCCGGCGGCAGCACGCTGGCGCGATAGTCCTGCGATTGTTCGTCGAACAATTCCCAGCACGGCATCGAGACGATGCGTGCATGGACATTCTGCTGGCGCAATTGCGCCTGTGCGGCCACGATCAGCCCCACTTCGGAGCCGCTGGCGATCAATGTGATGTCCGGCGTGCCGTTTGGGGCATCGGCGAGAATGTAAGCGCCGCGCTGCAAGCCATCGGCAGCGGCAAATTTCGAGCGATCCAATGTGGGGACATTTTGCCGGGTCAACACCAGCGCCACCGGCCGCTTGCTTGCTGCGAGCGCCGCGCGCCAGGCGCTGACCGTTTCGTTCGCATCGGCCGGGCGGATCACCAGCAGATTCGGGATCGCCCGCAGGCTGGCTAATTGTTCGATGGGTTGATGCGTCGGTCCGTCTTCGCCCAGCGCGATGCTGTCGTGCGTAAACACATACAGGATGTGCAAACCCATGAGCGCGGCCAGCCGGATTGCCGGACGCATGTATTCGGAGAACATCAGAAATGTTGCGCCGTAAGGCACCATGCCGCCGTGCGCAGACATGCCATTGAGGATCGCGCCCATCGCATGTTCGCGCACGCCGAAATGCACATTGCGGCCGGCGCGGCCCCAATCGCCATTGTCGGATTTTTGATTTTCGCTCGGATTGACGCCATCCGCTTCAAACACGCCTAATCCGGTCAGGGAGGTAAATGTCGATGGGTCCAGATCGGCAGAGCCGCCGATGAGCGCCGGGAAGTTTTTGGCGATGGCGTTCATGATTTTTCCCGAAGCGACTCGTGTAGAGATGTCTTTGGCGTCCGAGGAAAATTGGGGCATGTCTTGGTCCCAGCCGGCTGGAACCGAGGACGGACCGGTGCGCAGACGTTGCTGGAATGCCCGGCACAATTCCGGACATTGCTTTTCGTAGATAGGAAACTGATCCCACCATGCGATCTCGTTCTGTTCAGCCAGATCGCCCAGCGCCAGAAAATGCGAACGTGCTACCGCGGGAACAAAAAATGCCGGCTGTTCCGGCCAGCCGAGTTTACGTTTGGTTAACAGTACCTCTTCCGCGCCGAGCGGGGAGCCATGTGCTTCGAAGGTATCTTGCTTGGGCGAGCCGAAGCCGAGATGGGTGCGCACCACGATCAGCGACGGCCGTTTGGTTTCGCCCTGGGCCGCGATCAGCGCGCGTTCGATGGCCTCCAGATCGTTGCCGTTTTCTACGGATTGCGTATGCCAGCCGTAAGCATCGAAGCGCTTGGCAACGTCTTCGGTGAAGGTGATGTCGATTCCTGCGGAGAGGGTGATTTCATTGGCGTCGTATAGATAAATCAGCTTGCCCAATTGCAGATGGCCTGCCAGCGATGCGGCTTCCGAGGCCACGCCTTCCATCAGATCGCCGTCGCTGACGATGCCATAGGTGAAATGATCGACTATTTTGCAGGCGCGATTGCGATTGCTATCGTCGCAGTTATAGATGGCGGCCAGATTGGCCTCGGCGATGGCCATGCCTACGCCGTTGGCGAAGCCTTGTCCCAGCGGACCGGTGGTGACTTCGACGCCGGGCGTGAGGCCGCGTTCGGGATGGCCGGGCGTGATGCTGTCCCATTGGCGAAATTGCTGGAGTTGCTCTATCGGCAGGGCATAGCCGCTCAGATGCAGCAGGCTGTAGAGCAGCGCCGAGCCGTGGCCGGCGGAAAGTACGAAGCGATCACGATCGAACCACTGAGGATTGGCCGGATGATGTTTGAGAAAGCGCGTCCATAGCACGTAGGCCATGGGTGCTGCGCCCAATGGCAGGCCGGGGTGGCCGCTGTTGGCTTTTTGTACGGCATCGACCGATAAGAAGCGCAGGGTATTGACGCATAATTCGTCGATTTCGGAGAAGGGTAGGGGGACATGCATGGACAGCTCCTAGGTTCGGTAGACCATGACGAACTGGTTACGCGGGGGCCGGAGGTGACCCTTCGATACGGCCTGCGGCCTACTCAGGGCGAACGGGAATTTTTAAATTTGCACAAAAACCTTTCGCCTCCTTGGCAAACGGTTTTCCTTAAATTTTCTCAGAACCCCGTTCGCCCTGAGTAGGCCGCAGGCCGTATCGAAGGGTCACCTCCGGCCTCACAATCTCAATCAGCCAAATTCATCACTGAAAATTATTGACCCCTCATTCATCCCTTTCGTTCAGACGCAAATCTATTCAATCGGATTTTCCCGCAAGCATGCCTGTATCGGCAGCAATACCGCACGCCCCAGCCTGGCGCTGCGAGCGCCGTTCCAGCCGACCTCCGCGTCAGGCAGATTGGCGTTGTCCTTGAACGGCAGTTCCAGCGTCAGCGCCACGCACTTGAAGGTATGGCCTATGTATTTCGAGGCCAGTTTCAACAGGCTTTCGTTATATTTGCCTGACGGATAGCCGATCTTGTCCTGGAAGTCGGGGCTGGCCAATTTGTAGTGATCGATAAAGCGCTGCTGTTGCTGCGCTTGCCGGGCGTCGAAATTGTCCAGCATTTCGCTGCCTGCGACAAATACATAGGGCAGCACCTCGTCGCCATGCACGTCGAGAAACAGATCGCAGCCGGTCTCATGGATTTTTTGTCTGACGGCGAATACCTCGGGGCTGCTGGTCAGGCTCGGCGTCATCCATTCGCGATTCAGATTGGCGCCGGCGGCATTGGTGCGCAGATTGCCGCGTACCGATCCGTCCGGATTCATGTTCGGCACAATGTAAAACACTGCCTCTTGCAGCAGCGTGCGCGCCAAGGGATCGGCGGCGTCCAGCAAGGCATCGAGCATGCCTTCGACAAACCATTCGGCCATGCTTTCGCCGGGATGCTGGCGTGCGATGACCCAGACTTTCTTGGCCGCAGCCGGATTGCCGATCTGTAATAAATTCAGGTCGCGTCCGTCCAGGGTATCGATCAGATGTTCGCTGCGCACCAGCGGCGATTGTTCGGCGCGCGCCAGCAGCGCCAGATGGCGCTCCCAGGAATAGGGCTCGAAATAGGCGTAATACACGCTATCGTATTCGGGCGTATGGCTGATGGTCATGATCTTGCCGTCGAAGGCGGTGGGAACACGGAACCAATTTTGGCGATCATAACTGGCCATTGCGCGATAATTTTCCCAGCCGCGCGGATAGGTGGTTTCGCCTGCGTTTGAAAAGCGGATAGTGCATGCCTGGGCACGCGCGCCTTGCAGACGGAAATAGAACCATTGGGAAAAGTCGGCTGCGGCATCTTTCGGGATGTGCAATTCAATTTGATCGGGGGCGGCGGCATGGATCACGGTGATCGCGCCGGCATCGAAATTACTGCTGAGTTTGATTGGCATGGAATTGAATGGTTAAAAAGAATGTAAGGCGAATGTAAAGCAGGCTATGAAGCAGAATATAAATGGCGTACAAAACGGAGCATAACGCGGAATACAAAGCGTCTCGGTATCGATCATGGATGATATTAGAACGCATTTCGTAAATAGGTCATAATCGCCTTCGCAGACATGCGGCGGAAAATACCGGGGACGATTTTGAAGAAAAATACTGTATGGCCTCAAATACGCCTCTCTTGGCGGATAACGCTCGGTGTGGCGGCGATCGTGATGATGACGACATTGATACTGCTGGCGGTAGCCGATCAGTTCGCCCGCAATTATGCCCGTCACGAAGCCGAAGTGCGGCTGCAGCAATTGGCCTGGCAAATGCGGGATGCGCTCGATCACACTATGAAGCAGCGTATCGACGATATCAAGGATCTGTCGCGGCGCGGTCTGGTGCGCAATTATGTCGATCCAACCGCCTTGCGCACCAAGCTGACGCTGGAAAAAAACGAATTTAACGATTATGCCTGGATCGGCGTTACCGATCCCGAGGGTAAGGTGATTGCCGGTACGCAGTCCATGCTGGAGGGCCATAACGCAGCGCAGCGGCCGTGGTTTATCGGCGGTAAAAAAGACCTTTACGTCGGCAGTTATCAGCTGCCCCTGATGAAACCGACCTTGCCGTTTGCTGTGCGACCCTTGGGCCTGATCGATATTTCAACACCGATATTCGATCAAAAGGGTATCTACAAGGGCGTACTCGGCGCGCATCTAAGTTGGGATTGGGCGCGCGATATCGTACGCAATCTGCTCAATCCAGCGAATCAACGTTATAACGCCGAGGTGCTGGTGGTGCGCGACGATGGCATGGTATTACTTGGTCCGAAAGAACTGGAAGGCACAAAAATCCGGTCCGGCAGTCTGGCGTTGGCGCGCAAGGGCGAGTCCGGTGCGAGGATCGAGGCGTGGGGCGATAGCGATGGGGCGCGCTACATCACTGGGTATGTGCGTACCGGCATGTGGACCGGGCAAGCGGGAATGAACTGGTCGATCCTGGTGCGTCAGTCGGAACAGCTGGCTCTGGCCGATATTCTGGTGCTGGAAAAGCAGATGCTGATCGCCGCTCTGATAGAAGCGCTGCTGTTGGCGGTAGGCGTGGTGTTTCTGTCTTACAAATTGATGGCCCCGACGAATGTACTGAACAAGGCGATCGACTCGGGCGGTTCCATTGCAGGCGCTTATGTATTTAAATAAATGATGATACGGATCGATTGAAGATGTCTTATTTGCTGTCTCTGTACCGATTACATCCACGCCTGTTGCTGGCGTTGCTGGCAGGCGCGATCGTCAGTTGGGCGGCATGGGCCGAAGGGCTGGGAATGCGTATTCTGATTGGCTGGAATGCGATGGCTTGGCTATACATGATCATGATCTGGATCATGATGCTACGCTCGGCTCAGGGGCGGGTTCAGCGCTGGGCCGAAGCCGAGGACGAAGGCGCGTATCTGGTATTGACGACTATTTGCGTGGCCGCCGCCGCGAGTCTGGTGGCGATCGTGTTTGAACTGTCGGGGGCGCACGCCCGCGGCGATAAAGTGCTGCGTTACGGTTTCACCGTCTTGACGCTGGTCGGATCGTGGCTATTAATCGGCACCGTGTTCACGCAGCATTATGCCCGCATGTTTTACAACGCGGAAAAGGGCGAGCGGCCTTTGCGTTTTCCGGATGAAGAAGATCCGCATTACTGGGATTTTCTGTATTTCTCGTTCACGATTGCGGTGGCCGCGCAAACCTCGGATGTGGTCGTGGTCACGCGATCAGCCCGTATGGTGGTGCTGGCGCAGTCGGTCATAGGGTATTTCTTCAATGCAGCCATTCTGGGGCTGTCGATCAATATTGCGGCCGGATTGATCGCCTGATCGATCGTTTTCGATTTGCTGCGCAGCAACATCGATTTTGTCGCTATTTTGCGAAAAACCGCTTGTTTTTCAACATGCGCGGCATATACTCAAAATCGTCAAAACATCAAAAAACAGGCGTCATGCACGCCGCCGGGCAGCGATCCGACATGTGCCGAAGCGCCATACAGGAGACCGTTATGACCAAGCTTTTCATGGACAATCTCGCATTATTTCTCCCAATGACACTGGCGGGTGTGCTGCTGGTCAGTGAAGTGCATTGCGGTACCCGGTTTGTGCGAAATTCAGTGCGTACCTGCGGTGCGATAGCTGGTCTGCTGGCGGCATTATTAGTTGTCGAAATACTGCCTCTGCTGGTTTAAATTGCTGATGATTTAATGTGGATTTTGGGATAGAGGTGATCCTTCGATACGGCCTGCGGCCTACTCAGGACGAACGGGGTTTGGTGAAATTTTAAAGAAAACCCGTTCGTCCTGAGTAGGCCGCAGGCCGTATCGAAGGATCACCTCTATCCCAAAATCCACATTAAATCATCAGCAATTTAAACCAGCAGCGGCAGTATTTCGACAACTAATAATGC
>JAQGNR010000058.1 GCA_028291765.1 Herbaspirillum sp. | reverse complement strand
GCAATAAAGGAGCGAAGCGGGCACCACAGCGATAGGAGGAGGTTCCATCCGACTGACAATATAGAGCGCCGCAGCAACCGCCAAGACCGAAATGCCGTAACGCAATATTGCAGGCTTATCGCGCCGCGGGGTCATTTTTGACATGCTGATTTTTTTATTCGATGTAAGGAAGGAATCGAGAGCACTTTGGATTAGATGACGCCGCCGCGTATTATATAGAGCGCCGGGATATCCTATCAAGAAAGATGCGCGCGAATTATGAGCGTCTTTCCATCCGGATACTTTTGCTTCGAATCCGCCTGCCCGCATGTCAGGTAAGACGGTATGCCATCGGTTAGACTGAGGCGGTGACAGATCGAACCGGATTGAACCGACTGTCGCCGCGATGTGCTAGAAGGAATTCGGTAGCTGCCGCAAGCGTCAACGGACGTCCATAGTAGTAGCCTTGGATCTGGTCGCAGGACAGGCGCTTCAGGCATTGTCGTTGCGACTCGGACTCCACGCCTTCGGCGATCACTTCCATGCCGAGATTGTGTCCCAATTGAATCGCCGCCTGCACGATGCTGACATCATTGAAGCCGTGGTGGAGCCTGCTGACGAACGATTGATCGATTTTTAGCCGGTTGACCGGAAATCGGGTCAGATACGACAAGCTGGAATAACCGGTGCCGAAATCGTCGATGGCCAGTTTCAGCCCGAGCTGGCGCAGGCCGGTCAGCAACGCGATCATGCGATCGGCGCCTTCCATCACCATCCCTTCTGTGATTTCGAGTTCGATATTGGCCGGATCGACCTGGGTTTGCCGCAGCGTGTCGGTAATTTTTTGCAAGAAATGCGGATGCCGGAACTGGCGTGGCGAAATGTTGACGGCAATGAGTAAATCGGCTTTGATTTCCTTGCACCATTTTTTTGCCTGGCGGCAGGCGCGCGCAAATACCCAGTCGCCCAGATCGACGATGAGTCCGGATTCTTCCGCCAATGGAATGAAATCGCCAGGGGAGATGAGTTTGTCCTCGCGGCGCCAGCGGATCAAGGTCTCAAAACCCGTGAGCTTTCCGGTTTTCAGGCACTGTTGCGGCTGGTAGTGCAGCTCCAGTTCCTTGCGTT
This sequence comes from Herbaspirillum sp., assembly GCA_028291765.1. GTDB lineage: Bacteria > Pseudomonadota > Gammaproteobacteria > Burkholderiales > Burkholderiaceae_D > Herbaspirillum. The sequence continues at coordinate 1,650 of JAQGNR010000058.1, read as the reverse complement.
CGATGGCGTGACTGAGGGCCGCCTCCAGCGATAGCCGCTCCTTGGTCCGAGTGTTGAGCGCGCCGGTATATGCCTCGTAGCCATCACCGCCGGCGTCGTGCGATGTGCGCAATGCGGCATCGGCGTTTTTGAGCAATTGCACCGGATCGGAGGCATCGGCCGGATACTCCGCCGCGCCGAGGCTGATGCTGGAAAAAATCTCGTGACGGTCCAATATGAAGGGTTGGCGCATAGCGTCGCGCATTTCGGATACTGCGGCCAGTAGCGCGGGATTGGTCTTGACCAGTTTGTACAAGATGGCGATATTTGCGCCGTCCAGGCGAAACGCTTCGCCGCCGTGCAGTTCGGCAACCTGTTTAATGCGGGTTGCAATCTGCTGCATCATCCGGTCGCCCAGCGCGTGCCCGAGGCCGCCGATCACGCGTTCGAAGCGATCTATCCGGCCCAGCACGATGGTGTACGACGACGTCGTCAGTTTGCCCAGCTTGGCTTCAAACGATCTGCGATGCGCCAGCCCGGTCAACGGATCGTGGGTCGCCTGGAACGCCAATTCATCTTCTAACCGGAAGCGTGCCCAGACGTGATAAATCATGAACAGGCCTGTGAGAAATACGCCGGTGCTGAACACATAAATCAACAGCGTGATGTCGTAGATGCTGGTGTTGGCAATGCCTTCGGATCGATATAGTTTTGTTTCGGCGTCTTGTTTTACCTGGTCGAGCCGGTCGCGGATATAGTTGATTTTCAGATTGAGATTGAACAGCGCCTGTTGCGCCCCAAGCCGATGCATGCCCGGCAGCATGAACCTTGCGTCGGCAGAAAACGGTGCGTCGTTCAAGCCGCCATATGCACTGCGAATGGCGCGCACGGCGTCCGTCGTGCCGAGACTGCCGGCGACGAACTTAAGATGTTCATCCATCTCCAGTTGCGTGCCCTGCTGCAATTCCAGGAAGCGATCGCGATCGATTGACTCGCTGAAATACTTGTTCACCGCGAGTTGATGACGCAGCAGAGCACTTTCGAAACTGGAAATATGACCCAGCAAAGTGACGTTCTCTTCCAGTTGCGGCACTGCGCCCGCGCGGATGTTGCGCGCAGTGCGCGTCATGACGTAAGACAGGTAAATTCCCGAACCGATCAGCACCGCGAGCAGTCCGTAGATGACGACCCGATATAATTTATCGCGCAGTTTTCGGTCGATCCGGGTTGGGCGCACCACGCACAACGACAGGTTCAATTGATTACCAATCTTCATTTTTTTATCAAGCAATATCTATCGGTATTTGATATGCATGCGCATACCCATGCATGTCGCCGATATTGAAGAGGCCGTTGCGGCACCGTCTCCAACCGACCCCCGGTCATGCTAACGTAGCGCCTAATAAAAAAATGTCAGGCGAGGCTGATTTTCGTATAAGGATTTCCCTATGGGCCGCCCAGATCAATTTGCGGCGTCGGGCGCATCGATATTCGTAACATGGGTAGCCAAGGCGGCAGAGCTTGGAATGGAAACCCGGATCGACGTGCCTTTATGCGGCGCCGTTGTGATATCGACCTTCCCGCCAAGCATCAGGATGCGTTCATGAATACCGATCAAACCAAAGGATTTTGCTTTTTTTTCAGCCGGATCGAAGCCCTTTCCATCGTCGG
>JAQGNR010000024.1 GCA_028291765.1 Herbaspirillum sp. | reverse complement strand
CGTGAAACGACTTTGCGCCGATGATAGTGCTGCAACCAGTGTGAAAGTAGGTCATCGTCAGGCTGTTATTCCGAAAATCCCCAAGCTTACCGCTTGGGGATTTTTTTTTGGCCGTTTGATTTGTTCTTCTTCCTTGCCCGTTCCTTGTCGGGCGCTATCTTCTCAAAATCAAGTAAGCAAACGTACCAGGCCGACCAAGGGCCACTGCAGAATGCGTTTAACCGATTCGACCATTGGAATTGGCTTGATCAACATCCTGACGGCCATCAAATAGGGATAATGACGATGCGCGAGACGTTTCATCAGTCGATTGTGGCGTCGCCAATCCGCTTCCAGAAACGTCTGATTTGGATGGCGTCCCCCATAAACATGCTTGAAAGCGATATAGGCATCTTCCCCCCGAACCTCGCGCACGCGGCGCCATATCGTAGCAATTACAGCAAATATACCGTGCCGTTCAATCGCGTTATAGGCGTTGAAATAGCGGCGAAAATGGGAATAATGGCTGACTTCATCCATTTTGAGATTGTCGATTAGCTGACGTAGTACTGGCTCGCGCGCATAGTCATGCAAGGCTCGATAAAAGGTGGACGTCCCGGTTTCGACCACGCACCGGGCCACTAACTCCAGAGCCCGTTGCGGCTCAAGGTGCTCAACCGTGCAGAGCGCACTATATTCAATTCTGAACGCTTGATGCGTCCCTTCCCAATCGAATTCGGGCCATACAGTTTGTACATAGGCTTTGAGCGCGCGGCCGTGCTGAGTCTCTTCTTTTTGCCAGAAATCCCTTAGCCAATCGGTAACTTCGGCATTGCCTTGATAATGCTCGATCAAATTGCCGCTGTACGTCTCTGCAAGGATTTCAACAAATGACGCGGAAGCCAACATGAGAAATAAAAATTCATCATCACGTACGGAAGCCGTGTCAATTGCATCAAAAGGAATATCTTCAAGGCGCCAGCTCTGGCGCCCGCGGTTAGCTGGAAAAAGCATGAAAACCTTTCTTTGCGTTACGCGTATACAGACTCCTGAAGTTCCGGGTGAGAATCAATACCGGTTTGGCGTCTGATCCAGTGAGCTGTTACAACTCACTAGCCTAAACCGTGTCGCAAGATTTTAATTCGATTTTAATGTGCTGTTACAAACACTAAGGACAATACCGAAAAGCCGATAAACATAACGAGCAGCATACCAATGACAACTTTCAAAGGGGTCAGTTCTTTATTGCGAATGACGTTCATGGCAGCTCCCATACAGAATCGTCACCTTTAAACTACAAGGCATGGCTAAAAGCTTAGTCCTGCAACAGGAAATGTTAAGTCAGCGCATATCTAATAGCGCTGTCGGAAATTGTCTGATGCACCAGTGCCGGCATTTAGTCCCAATGTAGTAGCATCACACCTGAATGAAAAAGATAAATTCTCAACAGCAATATAAATTCATCCCGCCGTGGCTCATCTTACTGGCCGCGCTAACGGCCATCGGTTCGTTATCGATTGATATGTATCTGCCAAGCTTCCCTGCGATAGAAAAAGACCTCGGGGCCGGCGTGCAATTGACATTGGCAAGCTTTTTGGTCGGCTTGGCCGTCGGGCAACTATTTTATGGCCCGTTCAGTGATCGCTACGGCCGCAAGCCGCCACTCTATTTTGCAATCGGACTCTATATCCTGAGCTCTTTCGCCTGTATTTTCGTACGGGATATCGATACGTTGGTCGTGCTACGATTCTTTCAAGGCTTGGGCGGTTGCGGCGGTTTTGTAATCTCCCGCGCGGCGATACGCGACAAAATGGGCGCCGAAGGATCTGCTCATGCGTATTCCCTGATGATGCTGGTATTCGGTATCTCGCCAGTCCTGGCGCCTCTGGCCGGCGGACTAGTGCTGACGCTGTGGGGATGGCGAGCGATTTTCGTCACGATGACTTTGTTTGCCGTCATTTGCCTGATCGCCATGCATTACGTCATGCAAGAGTCCATGGATCCCGCTCATGCCAGGCCGTTGCATCTCGGCCGCGTCTGCAGACAATATTGGGATCTGCTCCATGACCGGCAGTTCATATCTTATGCATTATGCGGCGGTCTGGTGCAGGCGGGATTATTCGCTTACATAGCAGGTTCGCCGTTCGTGCTGATTGAGTTGCATGGCATTGCGCCGCAATATTACGGCCTGGTTTTCGGTAGCAACGCAATCGGTCTGATTACCGCCTCTCAAATTAATGCCCGTCTGGTAAAAAAACAGTCATTGGATCGTATCCTGAAATACACACTGACCATCGCCGCAACGGTCAGCCTGACCAGCGCCGTACTGGTCGCGGCAGGGGTCAACAGCCTGCCTTTATTGCTAATCGGATTATTCCTCTATCTCAGTAGTTACGGCATGATCAGTCCGAATGCGATAGCAATCGTTCTCAAATATCAGGGTAAACAGGCCGGCACCGCCTCGGCATTGGCAGGAACGCTACAATTTGCATTAGGGGTATCGTCCGGCATCTGCATGAGCTTATGGCACAACAACAGCGCATTACCACTGACCAGTGTCATGGCGCTGTGCGGGGTATCCGCGCTACTGCTATACCATCTGGTGGCGAAGAAACAGCAGCCGGCAATTGCCGGGACATCATAGAGCCGTTCTAACGGTATACTCCGCACATCGACATCGCGGTTATCGCCGCCGATAGCGCATTTCCCCAATTTCATCACCTGATCGCACATATGGCTCAATACGTATACACAATGAATAAGGTCGGCAAGATCGTGCCGCCAAAACGTCAGATACTGAAAGATATATCGCTATCGTTTTTCCCCGGCGCCAAAATCGGTGTGCTCGGCCTGAACGGTTCGGGTAAATCGACGCTGCTCAAAATCATGGCCGGCATCGATAAGGACATCCAGGGCGATGCGATGCCCATGCCCGGCTTGAATATCGGCTATCTGCCGCAAGAGCCGCAACTCGATCCCGATCAGACGGTTCGCCAAGTCGTTGAAAGCGGTTTGGGCGAAGTATTTGAGGCCCGGGCAAAACTCGACGCGGTCTATGCCGCGTATGCGGAGCCGGACGCCGATTTCGATGCGCTCGCCGCAGAACAGGGCCGCCTCGAAGCGATTATTTCGACATCCGATGGCGGCAATCTGGAGCTGCAACTGGAAATGGCTGCCGATGCGCTGCGGCTGCCGCCATGGGATGCCAAAATCGGTGTGCTCTCCGGTGGTGAAAAGCGCCGTGTCGCACTATGCCGGCTACTGCTTTCCAAGCCCGATATGCTGTTGCTCGACGAGCCGACCAACCATCTGGATGCAGAATCGGTGGATTGGCTTGAACAATTCCTGCTGCGCTTCCCCGGCACCGTGGTCGGCATCACCCATGATCGTTACTTTCTCGACAATGCTGCGGAGTGGATACTGGAGCTTGATCGCGGCCACGGCATTCCATGGAAGGGCAATTACAGCTCATGGCTGGAACAAAAAGGCAATCGCCTGAAGCAGGAAGAAGCCAGCGAATCGTCGCGCCAGAAAACCATCGCCAAAGAACTGGAATGGGTGCGCCAGAATCCGAAAGGCCGTCAGGCCAAGAGCAAGGCACGTCTGGCCCGCTTCAACGAATTGAGCGAACACGAATATCAGAAGCGCAATGAAACCCAGGAAATTTTCATCCCGGTCGCCGAGCGGCTCGGCAACGAAGTCATCGAATTCAAGAATGTATCGAAAGCATTCGGCGATCGCCTGCTGATCGACAACCTTAGCTTTACCGTGCCTGCCGGCGCTATTGTCGGCATCATCGGTCCGAACGGCGCCGGTAAATCGACATTATTCAAAATGATCACCGGCAAGGAGCAGCCCGATAGCGGCGAAGTGGTCATCGGCCAGACCGCTCGCGTATCGATCGTCGATCAATCGCGCGATGAATTGCAGGATAAAAAGACAGTCTTCGATGATGTTTCCAACGGCGCCGATATCCTGACGGTCGGCCGCTTCGAAATGTCGTCGCGCGCCTATTTGGGCCGCTTCAATTTCAAGGGCGGCGATCAGCAGAAAGTGGTCGGCAATTTATCCGGCGGCGAACGCGGCCGGCTGCATCTGGCGAAGACACTGCTGCAAGGCGGCAATGTCCTGCTGCTCGATGAACCGTCCAACGATCTGGACGTGGAAACCTTGCGCGCGCTGGAAGACGCCTTACTGGAATTTGCCGGCAGCGTCATGGTGATTTCCCATGATCGCTGGTTCCTGGACCGGATCGCCACGCACATTCTGGCGTTCGAAGGCAATTCGCAAGTCAGTTTTTTCGATGGCAATTATCAGGAATACGAAGCCGATAAAAAGAAACGCCTGGGCGAAGAAGGTGCTAAACCGAAGCGTATCCGCTACAAGCCGCTGGCAATTTAAAGCTGAATTAAATCTGCTGAGTTAAATCTGAATTATCGACAAATTTATGAGTAAATTCTGGAGTCCCGTTGTCAGCCGCCTGAGCCCTTACACCCCGGGTGAACAGCCCAAGCTCAGCAACCTGATCAAACTCAACACCAATGAAAACCCCTACGGGCCCTCGCCGCTGGCAATGGCAGCGATGGCGCAGGAAATCGGCGACACCTTGCGCCTTTATCCCAGCCCCGATGCGGCAATCCTGAAAGCAGCGATCGCTAAACGTACCGGCCTGACCCCTGCGCATGTATTCGCCGGCAACGGTTCCGATGAAGTATTGGCCCATGCTTTCCAGGCTTTGCTGCAGCACGGCGCGCCGATATTATTTCCAGACGTCAGCTATAGCTTCTATCCAACTTACTGTGCGCTATATCAGGTCGAGTATAAACAGGTGCCGCTGGCCGCAGACTTTACGCTACGTGTGGATGATTATTTGCGACAGGAAGAGCGCATCGGCGGCATTATTTTTCCGAATCCGAATGCGCCGACCGGTTGCCTGCTGCCGTTGGCGCAAATTGAGCGATTGCTGCAAGGACGGCCGGACAATGTAGTGCTGGTAGACGAAGCCTACATCGATTTCGGCGGCGCTTCGGCGTTGGAACTGGTCGCGCAATATCCCAATCTGCTGGTGGTGCAAACCTTTTCCAAATCGCGCTCGCTGGCCGGTTTGCGGGTCGGCTTTGCGGTCGGCCATCCCGATCTGATCGACGCGCTCGAACGTGTCAAAAACAGTTTCAATTCCTATCCGCTGGACCGCATCGCCATCGCCGGCGCCACCGCCGCCTTCAATGACGAAGCGTATTTCGAAACCACTCGTCAAGCCGTCATTGCCAGCCGCGTCCGGCTCAGCAAGCATCTGGAAGATCTCGGTTTCGACGTGCTGCCGTCAGCGGCCAATTTTGTCTTTGCGCGTCATCCCCAACACGATGCGACGGCATTAGCCGCCTATCTGCGTGGCGAGAACATTATCGTGCGTCATTTCCCACAAGCGCGCACGGCACAGTTCTTAAGAATTACCATCGGCAGCGAGGCCGATTGCGACGCACTGGTCAAAGCGTTGACCGACCATTTGAAGGCAAGTTAATTCTGTGCCGGGTTGCCATAGCCGCCTTCCATGACTTATACCAGCGCTTCCAGCAACACTGCAACCTTATCCAACAGCCGTTTTCAAGGTCTCGCCATTCCGAGTTTGTTTATTCTGCTTGGCGTGGTCTATGCCAGTTGGGCCGCGCGCATTCCGGCGGTTCGTGACGCTCTGCAACTTAAACCTTCGATGCTCAGCATCGTGCTGTTGTGCAGCGGCATCGGTGCGGTGTTGGCGTTTCCGCTGGCCGCCTGGCTCAATGTGCATTACGGCGCGCGCCGTAGCGCCTGTTATGCAGGCATCGGTTTACTGATCGCGCTGTTCGGCGTCGGCTTGGCGCCGAACCTGCCGTGGCTGATGTTGGCGATGGCCATGCTTGGCGTGGGCATCAGTTGTTTCGACGTGGCTATTAACGCATTGGGCGCGGCGGCCGAGAAACGGGCCGGCCGGTCGATCATGTCGTTACTGCATGCATGGTTTTGCGTCGGCACTTTCTCCGGCGCGTTGCTGGGCAGTGCAATGGCGGGCGCGGGTGTGCCGCCATCCTGGCATTTCGGCGCGGTGGCGGTATTGTTACTGCCGCTGTTGTACTGGTGTTGCCGCATTTTGCCGGACGACCGCATGCCGCGTTTGCGGGGCGACCGTTTATTCGTAATGCCGCACGGCCCCTTAATCGTGCTGGGCCTGATTGCGTTCTGCGGCGCCATCGTCGAGGGCTCGATGGCTGACTGGAGCGGTGTTTATATGAAAGACGCGCTCGGCGCCGGCGATGGTCTTGCGCCACTGGGGTATGCGGGTTTTGCCGGCATGATGTTGCTGGCGCGGCTGGCGGGCGATCGCCTGAAGGAAATCATGGGCGCGCGCCGGATCGTGGGTTTTGGGGCTTTGCTTGCGGCAGTCGGCATCTTCATCGCTGTCGGCGCCGGTGCGATTGCGCCCGCAATCGCCGGCTTTGCGCTGGCTGGCAGCGGCGTGGCGATGGTCTTTCCGTTTGTCTTCAGCGCAGCTGGACGGCATGGCCCGACCGCATTGGCAGGCGTCGCCACGCTGGGCTATAGCGGCGGCCTGATCGGTCCGCCGGCCGTCGGTTTTCTGGCGCAGGGATGGGGTTTGCAGGCAGCGCTCGGGTTTGTTGGTATATTGTGTATCGGCGTGGCGCTGGCCGCCAGCCGCGCAAAATGGCTGACTTGACGCCCGATGCGCGCAATCGAGGCCGATTCCAATAAATGAGGGGGCTAATATGCTGCTGAACAATTTTATGTGGTCTGTCCGCAGCTTGCTCTTATTGCTAGGTATGGCAGCACTCGCCGGCTGCGCCACACCGCATGCCGGTAACGATCAATCCGATCATCTGACTGCCGCGCAGTGGGAATTGATTAAATGGTCGCAGCAGCCGATGCCGCCGGTCGGCGTGCGCCCGATCATATTGCGCTTCGATCAGAACGAGAACGGCGATGAAGGCCGTGTCAGCGGACATGCCGGCTGCAATCAGTTTTCCGCCCCTTATGTTTTACGCGACGCGAATGAGATTACCATCGCCACTCCGGTAGCTACGCGCATGGCATGTGCGCCGGAGGTGATGGACTTCGAAGCACGGCTGCTCGATAAACTGGAATCGATCTCTTCCTACAAAATCACCCGCAACACTATGGATCTGACCGCAGCCGACGGTCATGTGCTCAGCTTCCGTGCGCGCGCTAAAGTCGGTGCGCAAGCAAACATCAAATTCATTTACGTCGCACCACAACAAATTGCCTGTGCCGCCGATGCGGCCGCTATGAATGCGCATCGTGCAGATCAACCCCAGGCCATGTGCTTTCAAGTCAGGGAAAACCAGGACGAGCCATGGCATCTATGGTCCGGCGGCATTGCCGGCTTCGATTACGAACCCGGAACAGCCTACCGTCTGCGGATACTGGAAGAGCGGGTGACGCCGCGGGTTGCCGATGCGGGCAGTCTCAGATGGACGCTCGATCTGATCGTCGAACAGGAAACGCTCGATTCCCCAAAATAATACAAGGTGAAAGATCAAATGCCGCATAGCGACACGCAGGACTTGCTATTCCTGCCCGGCTTCATGCTGACCGAAGCTTTATGGGACGATATGCGGGATGGCCTGGCGGCGCTGGGGCATTGCCATTTCGGTGATTTAAGCCAAGACGGATCGATTATCGACATGGCCGCGCATGTCCTCGAAAACGCGCCACCGCGTTTCGTCCTGTTCGGTTTTTCGATGGGCGGCTTTGTGGCCCAACAGATCATGCGGCAAGCGCCCGAGCGCGTGACGGCACTCGCCCTGCTCAACACCTCATCGCGTCCACAGACCCCGCAGGAAATGGCGCAACATCTGGCGCAGATCGAGATGGCGCGCAACATCCCCTTCAAAGGCCTGACCTCGCGTGCATTGGCGGCATCGGTGCATCCGTCGCGCCGTGGCGATACTGCCTTGCGCGACCGTTTGCAGGCAATGGCTTTGAAGAATGGGAAAGAGGTTTTTTTACGTCAGATGGGTGCACTGCGTAGCGACGATCCAGCCGGCCTGGAGAAAATTAATTGCCCCACGCTGATCGTTACCAGCAGCGACGATGCATTGCGCAGCCTGGCCGAATCGAAACATATGGCACAGGCAATCGCCGGATCGCGCATGGTCGTCATTCCCGATTGTGGACACATGACGCCATTGGAAAAACCACTGGAATTACTGGCGGAAATACGCCAATGGCTGGCGCAAATATAAAGGCGGGACAGCAGGCCAGTCACAACGCCAGCCGCGCCCTGGCGGCAGCGTATTGCAGCGCCAGCCGATCGACCATTTCCGCGACTGTCGGCACATCATCGATCAGGCCGATACCCTGACCCACGCCCCATATATCGCGCCACGCCTTGGCGCTGCCGCCGCCGAAATTCATCGCCGACTTATCTGCCACAGGCAATTGATCCGGATCGAGACCGGCATTGATAATCGACTGTTTCAGGTAATTACCGTGCACGCCGGTAAATAAATTGGTGTAGATCACATCGGCGGCACTAGCTTCGACAATCGCATCCCGATACGCATCGTTGATATTCGATTCGACCGTGGCCAGCCAGCGCGATCCGATATAGGCAAAATCGGCGCCCATCGCTTGCGCCGCCAATATCGCATCGCCGGTGGCGATTGCGCCGGACAGTGCTATCGGACCGTCAAAGAATTCCCGCACTTCACCGACCAAAGCAAATGGTGACAGCGCGCCGGCATGCCCGCCGGCGCCGGCGGCCACCAGAATCAGGCCGTCAACACCCGCCTCCAGCGCCTTATGCGCATGGCGAATCGAAATCACATCATGCATCACAATCCCGCCGTAACCATGGATTGCATCCATCATCTCCTTGGGCGGCGCGCGCAGGCTGGAAATAATGATCGGCACCCGATGTTTGACGCAGACCTCAACATCATGCGCCAGCCGGTCGTTCGACTGATGCACAATTTGGTTGACTGCAATTGCGCCAACCGGCAGTTGCGGATTGGCCGCCTTGAATGCCGACAATTCGGTTTGCAGATCGGTGAGCCAGGTATCGAGCAGCGCTGCCGGGCGCGCATTGAGCGCCGGGAAGGAGCCGACAATGCCGGCCTTGCACTGCGCAGCTACCAGCGCCGGGCCGCTGGCGATAAACATGGGCGAAGCGATCACCGGCAGGCGCAGATTTTGCAATGCCGCCGGCAGTGCAGGACGCAGGGATGCGGATGATGCCATCTTGATCTTTCAGTCGGGTGACGATGGCCGATTATAGAGCGGAATAACAGGGCTGCGGCGGTCTAATAAAAGCACGAGTAGTTCGATTTTTGCGGCCGGCGGGGCCACTTAATTTTGAGATTTTTCAGACTTTTGTGTGGGGACTTTTAAAAATCCTTTAAATTTTGCCTGTTGAGGTGACCCTTCGACACGGCCTGCGGCCTGCTCAGGGCGAACGGGGGGGTTTTCTAAATTTTCACAAAACCCGTTCGCCCTGAGCAGG
>JAQGNR010000002.1 GCA_028291765.1 Herbaspirillum sp. | reverse complement strand
AAAACGAATGTCGGTAAAATTCTGCGCCGCGAACTCAGGGATTCGGCCGTCGCCGCGGCAGCGCAGGCGTAATGAGTCGCGAAATTGAGGGCAAGGTGGGCTGTTGCGGGCTGTGGTGGATGTTTGTGCGCAGTGAGGTAAAGGAGGGAGGTGGCCGCAGGCCGCCGGAAGGACACGAACGGAGCACAAACATCCGCCACAGCCCGCCCGACGCCCTAGCCGCCCATGACACTTCATCAGCCTTGCCTTTGCCTTTGTCTTAACTCACAGCGCCGTCAACTGCCTTCAGCACCAAGCCGAAAAATTTATCGGCATGCGCCGGGTTAAGCCAGCGCACCACCACGGACAGACGGCGTTCCGGTTCGATCCAGGTAAACGAAGAACCCGCGCCGATAAAGAAGTAGCTGGAAGCCGGCGCGCTCGGAAAGACGATGTTCTGGTGATTGAGCCAAACCAGGTAGCCGTAGGTCGGCGAGATCGCGCACGGCGTAAGCATGCGCTGCAGCCATTGGCTGGAGATGATCTGGCGGCCGTCGACTTTGCCCTGATTGAGAAACATCCGCGCCACCTTCATCTGATCGTTGGCGCAAATCGACAGACCGCCGCCCCAATGCGTGCCGCCCGGCACCGACTGCACGCGCCGCCCGCCCAATTCGACCCAGGCATTGTCGTAGCCGAACCATTTCCAGGTCTTGCTCGCGCCGAGCGGCTGCATGATTGCCTCGTCGAACACCTCCGGCAACGGACGGCCGAACAGGTGCATCAGCGCCAGCGAAAACTGGTTGATGCGCACGTCGTTGTATTCCCAGTGCGTGCCGGGAGTTTGCAATGGCCGCAACTGGCCCTTTTTTCCGCCGGGCGGCTTGCCGAACGCCGAGGCGCGATAGTGATCGGCCTGATCGGGCATCCCGAAACAGTCGCCTTGCCATTCGCTGGTTTGCGTCAGCATATGCGCCCAGGTCACGCTCGCATTGTGTGCGTCATCGAAGCCGATGCCCGGAACACGCACACGCACCGGTTCGTCGAGATCGGGCAGCAGGCCGCGATCATGGGCGACGCCGGCCAATAGTGCGAGATAGGTCTTTGCAATGCTGAAAGTCAGATCGGGGCGGTCGGGTTCGCCCCAGGATGCCAGCGGCCGGCCGTCCAGTGCGATGACGCCGGACACCGGGCCGCGATCGTGCACCGGTCCGAGCAGGCGATTCCACGGCGGCGGATCGTTGGGATGCACGCCCCATACGCCATCGACATTACGGTCCCAAAGCGATTCATGATCGATCGAAAATTGCACGGCCTGCTGAAGATCTATAGATGACATACGGTCCTTGTTGTTGAATTTATATTCAGTACGCGTTCAGGCAAATAGTCGCTTTTAATGGAGACTGATCAGACTCATGTCGAGCAGCCACGATTGCGCCGGCACGAAGCCCTGCACCTTTTTGCTCATTGCACGCGGATTCAGATCGTGCACGATATACAGCCATGGCGGATTGTCCACCAGACGTTCATGCGCGGCGCGGTAGGAAGCCTGGATCTTTGCCGGATCCGTTGCCATGGACGCCGTATCCAGCGCCGCTTCGAATTTGTCGTCGCTCCAGTGTTCGAAATTATTACCGGCCGGCGTGGCGCTGGCCGCAGCGAAATAGCGCGCCATATAACTGAGGTCGAGCGAGGCCGAGCTGACATTGAGCGCCATCGCGCCGTGCAGCCCGGGATTGTCGGGCGTCATCCGCGCCGAGCTCGACAGCACTTGCCATTCCACCGTATCGAATGTCACATCCACGCCGCAAGCCTGCTTCAGGTTTTGCTGCAGCAGCTCATTCATCGGCAGCGGCAGCATCTGGCCTGAGCCGGAATTGGAAATCATCACCTTGAACGCCAGCGGCTTCTGCGCGTCATAGCCGGCTGCGGCCAGCAAGGCCTTGCCCTTTGCGGGATCGAAAGTATAGTGATTAACCGGGTTGCCGAAAGCCGGATCGTTCGGCTTAAGCCAGCCGACGGCCGGTTCGGCGGTGCCGTTGAGCAGCACCACGATGGCGGAACGATCAACGCAATAGTTCAAGGCCTGCCGCACGCGCACATCCTTGAACGGACTGCCGGCGACACTCATGTTGTACATCCATGGCCAGACATGCGGATAGGAATTGGTCGAGACGGTGAAGCCGGCGGCCTTCAGCGATGGAATGCCGTCGGGCGGCGGCGCTTCGATCCAGTCCACCTGGCCCGAACGCAGCGCGGCCAGGCGCGTGTTGGCTTCCGGTATCGGCAGCAGCAGTATGGAATCGACCTTGGCTTTATGCGCCGCGTCCCAATAACCGTCCCAGCGCGCCAGCCGAACCGACTGGCGCGGGATGACCTGGCTGATGCGGAACGGCCCGGTGCCGGCGGCCGGCAGCGTGGCCACCCGGGCCCAATCATGGCCAGCCTTCTCGAACGAAGCCGGCGAGGTGAACAGCACGTAGACCACCATCGATAGGAAATAGGAGGCCGGCTTGGTTGTCGTAAACGAGACGGTGTTGTCGTCGATCTTCTTGTAGCTGGCCAGGATCGGCAGGCGAACACGCGTCAGGCCGGAGGCCGCTAGCTCGAATTGCGGACTATCGCTTTTGAAATAGCGGTCCAGATTCCAGATCACCGCATCGGCATTGAAATCGGTGCCGTCATGAAATTTCACGCCGTGGCGCAGATGGAAGATCCAGGTATTTTTGTCGCTCTTGCCCTGCTCCCAGCTTTCGGCCAATCCCGGCCGCAGGGTCGCGCGCCGATCGGCATGGCTCAAGTCCCAGAGCACCAGCCCTTCGAAGATTGGGTAGCCGAGAAAGCGCATGCCTTCCCAGCCGTTGTTCGGCATGCCGGTGGTGGTCGGGATATCGGCTGCGGTCATGGCGATGCGCAGCGTATCTTCGGCCACCGCGTGCGACGGTAAGACCAGCGCGGCAGTCAGGCCCAAGGCCAAGGTCAAACCGGGGAGAATGGCACGGAAGCGGCGAGTGGTCATTGTGGCGGGATTTTCTTATGAGATGCTGGTG
>JAQGNR010000299.1 GCA_028291765.1 Herbaspirillum sp. | reverse complement strand
GGCCGCCGGAATGACACGAACGGAGCACAACATCGCGCCACACCCCGCCATACCCCCGCCTCGCAGCGTTACCCTAACGATCCTAACGATCCATTTGCTGCATCGCTACGCTGCGAATCTGAAATTTTCCATCGGTATCGAATAACCAGCTTTCCGATAATTCCAGACGGCCACCTTTCAGCAATGCCGGTGGCGGCTTTGGAAATGGCGCAGTATTGCGCAAGGTCGCCATCGCCGTATTCTCTGCGACTGTATCGTGATTACTGCGCATAAATTCACTGCGAACCAGGCCGCCTTGCGAATCAACCACAAAATTCACGACAATCACCGCGCGCAACAGCGCTTGCGGCCTGCCGATATACACCTTGGTCGAGTTGACTTCCTGTATGCGCTTCCCGAGTTCGCGCTTATATTCGTCCACCGTGGTGGCAGTCGAACCACCCGTAGGCGTAGTGACAGTTTTGTTTTCGAGGACTTGCTTGACGATGTCGATGGGCTTCTCAATGATCGCACAGCCGCTGATGGCAACGATAACGGTAGCGGTCGATATGCAGGCGAGCTGCCGGGCATCAAATGAACAATTAAATGAATAATTAAGTAAGCGCATTTTTTCTTCCCCCGGCGGCGCTTACTGGGCGCCGTCTAAAAGCGTTCATACCCCAATAAATAGCGCCACTTGCCGATTGGCAGATTCGCCATCGGCACACGGCCGATCCGAATCCTGCGCATCGAAACAATCTCCAGATCGACTTTGGCGCACATGTGGGCAATCAATCCACGATCAGGCGATTTCATCGCAAAGCGCAGCCTGGTTTCGTTTTGCCTGCTGACTTTGATGGGGGGTAATGGCTTTCCGTTCCATGCCAAACCATGATTTAGCAAAGCCAGGCCGCCGGCGACAATTTCACCGCTGACTTCGACGATATATTCCTGCTCAACTTTGCCTGCGTCCTCGACCAGCTTGCGTTTGATTTGCCAGTCCTGGGAAAACACCAGCATGCCGCTGGCCTCGGTTTCCAGCGGCGTGAGCATCTCGAGCCCGGTCAAATGCCGTTTCAGGAATGTAATGCCGGAGCGGTCGTCCTCGATGCGCTCTGCGGGATCGATCAATTGCAGCGTAGCGACGGCATCGGTCAGCGTCACGCCAGCCGGCTTGTGCAGCAAAATGGTAATAGGCACAGCCGGCGTCAGCGTGGCTTGCGGCAACAGTTCTACTGTCTGCTCGGGCCTGACTTTATAGCCGGCCTCTTCGATCACCTCGCCGTCTACCTTTACCCAACCGCCTTCGATATAGATTTCCGCTTCGCGGCGCGAACAAGCCATCCGATCGACAACGCGCTTGGCCAGACGTATGGATTCACTCATTAGAATTGTATTTAGGAGGTGGAGATGTCGGCATTGTAGCTTCGGCGCTACAACAATTCAACGCGGCAATATCAGCGCGGCAATCAATGCGTCAATCAACACGTCAACACGTAGACGTATCGGTACAATACTGCCGAAGAAGTCCGGCAACACAATCAAACGCCGCAACATTATTGCACTTCACAGGACCGCTACGATGGCTTTACCCTATCTGCAAAATTTTTCGCTGCAGAACAAGATTGCGCTGATCACCGGCGCGGCGCGCGACATCGGCTTTGAAATCGCACAGGCTATGGCCGGCAGCGGCGCCCATGTCATTTTGAACGGACGCGATCCGGTCGCGCTGGCAGCGGCAGTCGAACGTCTACAGCAACAGGGCTGCTCGGCGACGGCGCTGGCCTTCGATATCGCCGACGGTGCGGCGCTAAAAAAAGCTTACGCGGAGATCGCCGCACAATACGGACGGCTCGATATTCTGGTCAGCAATGCCGGCCTGCGCGATCGCAAGTTGCTGCAGGATTTCAGCGATGACGATATTGACCGCATGCTGGAGTCCAATTTGATCGCGCCCTACCGCTTGGCGCGCGAAGCGGCCAAGCTGATGCTACCGCAACGCAGCGGCCGTCTGATTTTTATTACCTCGATCGCAGGCCAGATCGCCCGCAGCGGCGATGCCGTCTATACCGGCGCCAAACAAGGCGTGACCGGCATGATGCGCGCGCTGGCTGCCGAATACGGCCCCTTCGGCATCAACAGTAATGCCATCGCACCGGGCGGTGTGGCGACCTCAGCCAATGCCGCAATGCTCGCCGATCCGCAGGCGCAAGCGCATTTCGCCGTACGCACGCCGCTCGGACGCTGGGCTGAAGCGCGTGAAATCGCCGGGGCAGCGGTATTTCTCGCTTCGCCGGCGGCCAGTTATGTGAATGGGCATGTGCTGACGGTTGATGGCGGAATGTCGATTGCGATGTGAGGCGCTGCAATTACTCCACCCCACCAAACCGACAGGCGCCGGCATCGTCAGACTATGATTTTGCGGCCGTATAGAAATAATACGTCGCGGTATAGGGAACCCGTTCTTCCACGCCTTTCTGCACGGCGGTAGTACAGCCCGTCGACGGCGCCAGGCCGGCTTTCGTGTACAGCCTTTGCACGCTTTGGATTTCGCTGAAGATGCCCTTGCCGCCGACCGACTTGGCGCTCAGCAGCAGCCACGCAATCGCATTGGCGTCCGGACCGTCATCCTTACCCCTGACCTCGCCCACTACCTTGCTGCCATCGTTGGCTTCCCAGGTCGGGCCGCCATAATGCTTGCCGACCTTATTGCCGGCATTGTCCAGCAAAGTGGCTTCGGGCGCCTTCAATACCCATTCATATTTCTGCGCATCGCTCTTGCTCTGCGCACATGTGTAGATCTGTACGCCGGTAGCGCGGAAGGCCTGCGATAACACTTGGCCGGACGGCACTTTCAAGCTGTCCGGCACCACCGGAGTCTTGTCCGCAGACATCGGAGAAGAGGCGCAACCGGCCAATAATGTTATCAATGCGAAAGCGGATGTGCTACCGGGAAGCGGTTTAATCATGATGCCATTCCTTTGTATTCGATTTATTCAAAGCGGCGGATATGCGGGCCGATGGTGGATGTTGCGTTTGCGATGCTACAACAAGCACTGCTTCACTGCTTGCGACGGGAAGCGCCGCCGCCGATTGCGATGGTATGCGATCGGTGAGGCCCGCAGCGATCACGGCATGGCCAGCACCGCATGGCCGTTTTCCAGTGCGGCGAATAAAACCGGATTGCCGCTACCGGCAAGGTATCGCTCCAGATGAAATAAGCCAATCGCGTAATCGAAGGCCGAAAATTTCATTAGCGATAAGGGATGACTATGGGATTGCGCCATTGCTTTGGCAACGCCCTCCAAAATTTTATCGAACTGTGCAAGTGTGGGCAGACAAGATGCCTTTTTAAGTATTGCAGATTCTATTTTTTCATGCATGTATTTGCCGTTGGCCGATGCGCTGTCCTTGATGTATATATTCGACCCTGCGTCATCGATAAAACATCTGACGGCATCAGGCAGCGCTATTGCTACTTTTCTGTTTTTTAGCATTGCCGGCATTTCCGCCAAGTGCCGTTTTCCTGGCGCCTCGGCCAACAAATAAATGCAATTCGCTTTTTTGACATCCGGGATCGGAATGCATTGAATACGCATGTAATCAGGTTTTGCATTGATCGAATCCGAGAACGCCGGGATGCTTGCTTGCGACTCAATGAGCAGGACGATCACCGCGCCGTCTGTTTTATCTGCGCCGGCTATTTGACACTGCCCGACCTTTTTTCCAAAGTACGCCGCCTCGGTCGTAAAGGCGCGCGCATCAGCCTTGCCGTGGATAAAATTCGCTCTGTGCTCACGCAAGCCGCCATTGGCATAAGCGGTATCGATGAGACGCCAGCGGAGTTGGGAATACCCCTGTTTCAGCAAGCCTTCATGGATCATATGCTCGGTCAGCAGCGCTCCCGCACCATAGGAAATCAGTGTCAGGGGCCGCTGGGCAGACCATTGTTTATCGACGATAAAATCGATCAATTTGTCGACGAATTCGACCCGCGCTTTCAATGCGGCAATTGGCGCCTCCCCCAGCAACGATAAACCACCCATCCTGCTGTTGAGCAATGGATCGTCGCGATTCGCAAAGCGGATGCGGGCATCCTGATTTTCAGTCGATTTTTCAGTCAATTGCCGATGGGCCGCAGTTGCAGTTGCAGTTGCAGTTGCAGTTGCAGTTGCAGTTGCAGCATTGATATTGGGCATGAGCATGCTTTTCTCCTTGAGATGCGAAGAAGAATTATGAACAAGCGAGCCCGCTTCTTTATTTGCGCCCCCAAAAGAACCTGCGCATCCATAACGAAGGGTTTTTCTGCAATGGCATAAAGTTTGCTTATACGCTTTGTCGAGCCATGATTGAATAATGTATTTTGAATCATGGCTGGCAGCTCAGGATCGCATGGTATCGGTCCACAACCAAAAAAAGGCCGATACGGTCATATTCACGCGGCTCCCGAAATATTTATCACTGATACTTATTCACCCTGGAGATAGAACATGCTTCGCGCACCATTCAATATCTACCGTACCGCCTGCGCCGTCATCATGGCCTGCTGCCTGTGGTGCGCCGCCACGGCGCAGACTCTGCCCCAACCCCAGACCATTACCGTTGTCATGCATGTGAGCCTGCGTTCGCTGGATCCGATCATTTCCACCACTGAAATCGTCCGGGACTATGGTTACATGGTCTACGACACCTTATTGGCGCGCGATGCGAAAGATCAGGTGCAACCGCAAATGGTGGAGAAGTGGAGTGTCTCGCCTGACGGCAAAACTTACACTTTCACACTGCGCGACGGTCTCAAATGGCATGACAGCGCGCCGGTTACGGCCGACGATTGCGTGGCCTCGATCCAGCGCTGGGCCACGCAGGACAAGCTCGGCCAGGTGATGATCAACCTGATGGCGGACATGAAAGCAGTCGACGCCAAAACCTTCACCATGACCTTCAAAGAGCCGACCAACATCGTCCTGCGCGCGCTGTCCAGGCCGAGCAATATTCCCGCTTTCATGATGCCCAAGCGCGTGGCGCAAACGCCGCCAGGCCAGCCGATCAAAGAGACGATCGGTTCGGGCCCTTTCCGCTTCGTCAACAGCGAATACCACCCCGGCGTGCAGGCAGTGTTTGAAAAATTCAAGGACTATGTGCCGCGCCGCGAACCGGCCAGCGGGCTGGCCGGCGGCAAAGTGGTCAAGGTCGATCGGGTGAAATGGCTTTCCATCTCCGACCCGATGACGGCCAACAATGCGCTCTTGAACAATGAGATCGACTATATCGAAGACGTGCCGGAAGACTTGATGCCCATGCTCGCAAGCAGTGCCGATGTCACACTGACGGAATATAAGGAACAGGGCCAGGAGAGCCTGATCCGGCTCAACCACATGCAGCCGCCATTCAACAACAAGCTGATCCGCCAGGCGGCTTTGCGGGCAGTCGACCAGGAGGCCGTCCTGCAGGCGCAGGTAGGCAATCCGAAATACTACCGGGTGTGCGCCTCCCTATACGGCTGCGATAGCCTGTACGCAACCGACGTGGATAGCGACAAGTTCGTCAAAGGCGATCCGGTCACGGCCGCGGCCATGCTCAAGGCCGCCAAGTACGATGGCACGCCGGTTGTGATCCTGCGCCCATCAGATGATGCTGCCTCAGGCGCCATGCCTCCCGTTTATGCGCAAGCGCTACGCAAGGCCGGCTTCAATGTCCAGGTGCAAGACATGGACGGGGCAACCGTAACCGTGCGCCGCACGTCCAAAGAGCCGCTGTCAAAGGGTGGCTGGAGCATCTTCAGCACCATGAGCCCGCTGTCCGCGCTGGCCGATCCGGCCGGCTCCCAAACCATCGCAGCCAACGGCGCCGGCGCGTGGTATGGCTGGCCCGACGTGCCGGCCATCGAAGTCTTGCGCCTCAAGATGGCGCGCACCAGTGATCTGGCCGAGCAAAAGAAAATCGCGGTGCAACTGCAGCGCCTGGCGATTGACGAAGTGACGGTCATACCGCTGGGCGAGCGCTCAATCATTACCGCCACGCGCAAGAACGTGCGTAATCAGGTGCGGGCTGTCGTTCCGGTGTTTTGGAATATGACGAAGTCCTGAGGTAATTTAAGGCAACGCGGATGAAGTGCCATGGGCGGCGTGCGCAACTACCATTGCCGCACCGTTTTAAAACATCTTAGGGATTCAGATGAACCTGATCGAAAACCTGCTCGACGTCAGGGCTGCCGCCGTCTCGGGTGCCCTGATCATCATCACCGTATCTTTTGCCCCAGGCGTTTCCCGTTATGTCCGATAAGTCTGTTTCCGGCGCTTCCCTTGCCTACGATCTCGTTTCCGAAATCGAACTTGCGAGGACCTTGTTTGACCAGTTGCGTGCGGGCTCCCGTACCGAGCTTGGCGTAACGCGCGCTTCCTATGGAACTGGCGAACAGATGGCTCACGATCTGATGAGTAGTGTGGGACGGCAGCTGGGGCTTGAGCAGCGCATCGATGCTGCCGGCAACCTTTACCTGACTCTGCCCGGTCGCGATCGAAGTCTGCCGGCAATCATGACCGGCTCGCACCTGGACTCGGTGCCAGAAGGCGGCAACTACGATGGGGCGGCCGGGGTGGTCGCGGGCATGGCCATGCTGGCTCGCTGGCATCGTGCAGATCGACAGCCGGCTCGGGACATCACTGTCATGGGTGTGCGCGCTGAAGAGCTCTCGTGGTTTCCGGCGCCCTATATCGGCAGCCGAAGCGCTTTCGGACTCCTCGAAGCGGAAGCACTGGACAACTGCCGGCGTCCGGATACCGGAAAGACGCTGGCGGTGCACATGGCCGAGGGCGGGTTCGATCCCGAACGCATTCGCCGCGGAGAAAAACAGCTGAACCCCGGCGCAATCGAATGCTATCTGGAGCTGCATATCGAACAGGGGCCGGTACTGGTTCAGGAGGCCATCCCTGTCGGCATCGTGACAGGCATCCGGGGCAACCTGCGCTACAAACATGCGCATGTCAGCGGGCGCTATGCACATGCCGGCGCAGAGCCGCGCAAGTCGCGCAACGATGCGTTACTGGCCGGTGTCGAGTTCGTTAGCCGCCTCGAGCAGTTGTGGATCGATTATGAGGCGCGCGGACTCGATCTGGTCTGCACGGTGGGACAGTTCCATACCGATGCCAAGGTCCATGCGATGACGAAAATTCCCGGTGAATTGTGGTTCACGATAGACATCCGCAGCGAAGACAATGCGTTGTTGCTTGAGATAGACCGTGTATTGCGTAGGTTCGCTGAAGAAATTGGCAACCGGCGCGGGGTCACGATCGATCTCGGCAAATTCACCAACGCGCTACCGGGCCCGATCGCGCCCGTGCATCACCAGCGGCTGCGCCGCCTGGCGACGGAGCTGGACCTCAATTTCATGCCGATGGCGAGCGGTGGCGGGCATGACGCTGCGGTATTCGGCATCAGTGGTGTACCGACTGCGATGATCTTCATCCGCAACGATCACGGTAGCCACAATCCAAACGAGGCGATGGATATGGCGGACTTCGCACTCGGCCTGAAGTTGCTGGTGGCTGCAGTCGAGGACATCGATCGCACCGCGCCGGTGGCGAACCTGGCATGAAAGCGCTTGGCGGAAGATCACGCTTAACCGGGCGCACGTCGCGCCTTACCCCATAGGAGAGTTAATCGCATGCGTACTTTTTTCCGCTCTTGTTTATCTTCCGGCCGCATCTTTCGCACCCTTGCCGCAACGCTCGCCTTGAGCACGGCGGCGATCGCCGGCGCGCAAACGCTGCATATCGGTTTGGCCGAAGACCCGGATTTGCTCGACCCGGCGCTGGCGCGCAGTTTCGTCAGCCGCTTTGTCTTCGCCGCGCTGTGCGACAAGCTGTTCGACATTGACGAAAAGCTGGCGATCGTACCGCAGCTGGCAACCTCGTATCAATGGTCGCCGGATAACAAGGTGCTGACCTTGAAACTGCGCTCAGGGGTCACCTTCCACGATGGTGAAAAGTTCGATGCCGCCGCCGTCAAGTTCAATATCGAGCGCGGTAAAAATCTGGCCGGCTCGAATCGCCGCGGCGAATTGTTGCCGGTTGCCAGCGTCGAGGTGGTCGACGAGCTCACCGTCAAATTGAACCTCTCGGCGCCGTTCGCGCCATTGCTTAGTATTCTGACCGACCGCGCCGGCATGATGGTCTCGCCCAAGGCGGCGCTGGCCAATCCGACTGGCTTCGCGTCCAATCCGGTATGCTCGGGCCCGTTCAAGTTCAAGGAACGCGTGGCGCAAGACCGCATCGTGCTCGAGCGCTACGACGGTTACTGGAACAAGGACGCGATCCACTTCGATAAAGTGATTTATCAACCCATCGTCGACGCCACGGTGCGGCTGGCGAACTTGCGCTCGGGGCAGCTCGACATCATCGAACGGGTCGCCGCCTCCGATATCGCGGGATTGAAAGCGGAAAACAAATTCAATATGGCGCGCTTCCCTGAACTCGGCTACGTCGGCATCACGATCAATACCGGTAAAGGCGAGATGGCGAAGAATAATCCGCTCGGAGGCGATCCGCGCGTGCGCGAAGCGTTCGAACTGTCGCTCGATCGTGCCGGCGTCGTGCAAGTGGCTGTCGATGGCGAAGGCGACGTCGGCAACCAGTGGGTCGCGCCGGCAAACCTTTTTTACGCCAAGAACGACCCAATTCCAAAGCGCAATATCGCGCGCGCCAAAGCGCTTTTGAAAGAGGCTGGCGTACCCAACCCCAGCTTTACGCTGATGACGCCGACCACCGCCGACGACCAAAAGATCGCACAGGTGGTGCAGGCGATGGTGAAAGAAGCCGGCTTCGACATGAAGATCCAGTCAACCGAATTCGCAACCAGCCTCAATCTCGCCGACTCAGGACAGTACCAGGCGTTCTTGCTGGGCTGGAGCGGCCGACCCGATCCGGACGGCAACCTGTTCAGCTTTTATGGATGCAAGCAGCCGCTGAATTATGCCGGGTATTGCAAACCCGAAATCGATGAGCTCCTGACCAAGTCGCGCAGTTCGGTCGACCCGACGCAACGCATCAAACTGTACGAGCAGATTGCCGATGAAATTGTCAAAGCCCGGCCTATCATTTATCTATACCATCGCCATTGGCTGTGGGCCTATAACAAAAAAATGACCGGTGTGCGCACCATCCCCGATGGCTTGATACGGGTGCAAGGCTTGAAGATGTAGATTTTATCCACCCGGTACAGCGTGAACGTGGCGGCGACAGGATGGAAGCTCCGCGCTATACATCCGACCTGTTGGTTTTTTTCACCCCAATGACAGGGTCGACGCACTTACCGCGAATGGCCTGGCTATTTACAGCGAATTGCTTCGACAAACTACCGCTAGGCAAGGCTGATGAAGTGTCATGGGCGGCTAGGGCGTCGGGCGGGCTGTGGTGGATGTTTGTGCGCAGTGAGGTAAAGGAGGGAGGTGGCCGCAGGCCGCCGGAAGGACACGAACGGAGTACAACATGCCGCCACAGCCGGCCCGCCCCCTTAGCCTGTCTCCCCTTAATTTCGCAACAAGCTCTTAACCGCCCCTAGTCATCCGCCTTCACATTCGCAATGCGCATGATATTCGCCCACTTCGCCATTTCCTTGGTGATCAGCACACGGAA
>JAQGNR010000295.1 GCA_028291765.1 Herbaspirillum sp. | reverse complement strand
CGGATACTCGAGCGTTTTGTGCGCGGCACGGCCACCGGGCAAGGCAGCGGACTCGGGCTGGCGATCGTGAAAAACATCGTCGACCTGCACCATGCCGAGATTCACCTCACCGATTCGCCGCTCGGTGGCCTGCGTGTTTCGCTGGAATTCCAGGCAATCTCCACAACGCCGCCCGGCGCTTAAGGCAACGCTGATTAAGGGCATCTGGCGGGCTTTAGCGTATTTTTGTGCTCCGTTCGTGTCATTCCGGCGGCCTTCGGCCACCTCCCTTCTTTACCTCACTGCGCACAAACATCCGCTACAGCCGGCAACAGTCCGCCTTGCCCTTAATTTCGCAACAAGCTCTTGGCGGCATTTTTTTAAAGAATGGGCATGCGCTTTTCGATCAAGCGCAGAATCAAGGTCAAACTGCCGGTCATCAGTAAATAGAACAATGCGACCGCACTCCAGATCTCAATCGCACGAAAATTGCTCGCCATGATTTCTTGACCTTGCCGCGTCAATTCGCCAACGCCTATGACTATAAACAGGGAAGTATCTTTCAGGCTGATGATGCATTGATTGCCAAGCGGTGCAATGAGACGCCGGAAAGCGACCGGACCAAGGATGTAATAAACCACTTTATAAAATGGCAGGCCAAGCGCCAAACCTGCATTACGCAGCCCCATGCCGACCGACAACAACGCGCCTCTGACCACTTCAGCCAGATACGCACTGGAATTGATGATGATCGCAAAGATCGCTGCGTCCAGCGGATCGACCCGCACCCCTAATAATTGGGGTAGCGCAAAATAGACAAACATGACTTGCACCACCATAGGCGTACCGCGTATCAGCTCGATATAGCATTGCGTAAGGATGTTCAACAGCGGGTGGCCGTAGGCACGGCATGTCCCCGCTAATGCGCCTAAAACAATACCACCCGCCAAGCCCACCGATGCAATGTACAGCGATAGTTGCGCACCCTGCCATAAACTTGGCAGCGCTTCCAGCACTACCGCCCATTGAAAATCCATGTCTTCGTTATCCCCGATTATTGCGGTGGCGCGGTATCAAACCATTTTTTATAGATGGCGGCATAACGGCCGTCGGCTTTAATGGCTTTCAGTGCCGCGTTGACAGGGGCTACCAGCGGGCTGCCCTTGGCAAAGGCGATGCCGTATTGATCGCCGGAAGTGGGCTGGCCGATCGTCCTGACTTTCCCCGCACCGGCAGATTTGATGTAATACAGCACATTCGGGGTGTCATGCATTGCCGCGTCGACGCCGCCGGCGCGCAGTTCCATATAGGCATTATCGATGTTCGGGAAAAGCCGCAATTCTGAAGGTTTCAGATTTTTCTTGATCCAGTCCACGGTGGCGGTACCGGTCTTGGCGGCGATGCGCTTGCCGTTGAGCTCTTCGATGCTGTTGATTTTGCTGTCGATGGGGACTATCGCAGTCAGCCCGCTGTTGTAATACGGATCGGAGAAATCGATGACCCTTTTACGGGCCTTGTTAATTGCAATGCCGGCCAGCGCGGCATCGATATTATTGGTTTGCAGACCTGGGATGATGCCGGCAAAATCCATTGCTTGAAAACGATATTCGAGACCCGCCTCTTTGGCGATCGCATCCCATAAATCGAGATCGAAGCCGACGTATGTACCTCCTTGTTTGAACTCGAACGGTATAAATGCGGTATCGGTTGCGATCACCAGTTCGCGTTGCGCGGCATAAACCGGCGATAAGGTGGCGATGCTAACGATGGCGGCCAGGACGAGCGAGGTAAAACGGTTTTTAAACATGGGGGTCTCCGCGGGGTCTACGTGATGAATCAGCGCTGATATTTTCCAGCCGGAAATTATTATGACCGATGCGCAACGATAAATCGTCGTGCTATTGTTTCGGGAAAGTGATTTTTCTATTCACTGTCCGTGCTGACAGGGGAGACTTGATGAGGGTATTCAAAACGTCCGATAAACATTCTGAACGGAAAATAAGATGAAGATGAACTGGAAGCAGATTGTTATTGCATTCGGCCTGTTCCTGCTTGGCTACTTGACGTTCAATCACCAATGGTTTGTATAAAAGCGTGAACTTTCACGCCCTAAAAACGCATTAAAAAATACTAGTATTTCATCCGGACGCCGAGAGGCGTCCGGTTCCCTGTTCTCTGCTTCTCGATTTACTGCATACGCAATGCGTCGATAATCTTTTCCAGCTTGACGGCATCGGCAGCGAATGCGCGTATGCCTTCCGCCAGTTTTTCAGTCGCCATCGCATCGTCGTTGAGCATCAGGCGGAATTGGACTTGATTGAGCGTCCGTTTTTCATCCTGGCTTTGTTGCGCCGCTTCTGGCGTTAACTTGCGTTCGATCGGTGTCTCGTTTTCCGCCAATTGCTGCAGCAATTCCGGGCTGACAGTCAGCAGATCGCAACCGGCCAGTTCAACGATCTGTGCAGTATTGCGGAAGCTGGCGCCCATGACCTCGGTCGAATAAGCGAATTTCCGATAGTAGTTGTAGATACGTTTGACCGATTGCACGCCGGGATCGTCGGCGCCGCTGTATTCGCGGCCATTGGTTTTCTTGTACCAGTCGTAGATGCGGCCGACGAACGGTGAGATCAGGGTGACGCCGGCATCGGCGCAAGCCATGGCTTGCGGCAAGCTGAACAGCAGCGTCAGATTGCAATGAATCCCTTCGCGTTCCAGCACCTCGGCGGCGCGGATGCCTTCCCAGGTCGAAGCAACTTTGATCAGCACGCGCTCGCGGCCGATACCGGCGGCTTCATATAAAGCCATCAACGCCCGGCCTTTGGCGATACTGCCTTCGGTATCGAACGACAAACGAGCATCGGTTTCGGTGGAGACACGGCCGGGAATAATTTTCAGGATTTCCAGACCGAAGGCGATCAGCACCCGATCAATAATGGCTTCGGTCGGCAGCGCCTTATGTTCGCGCACCGCTTTTTCCAGCAGCGGCTTGTATTCGTCTTTTTGGACCGCCTTCAAGATCAGCGACGGATTGGTGGTGGCATCGTGCGGCGCGAAGGCCTGCATCGCCTGGAAATCGCCGGTATCGGCCACAATGGTGGTGAATTGCTTGAGTTGCTCGAGTTGATTCATGGCAATGCCTCGAAGTGGTGTGATGAAATGAGTTCTATCTAGTATTGTGCAATCAATCAGCGAAAAAAAGAATCAAATTGCATATCGTATTTTTGCAGCGCCTTCTGGGCGTTCTGCATTTTTTTCCGGAATTCCGGGCCGCGCCGCAAGGCCAGCCCGACCGCGAGAATATCGATGACGACAAGATGCGCCAGTCGCGCCGAAATCGGGGTATACGGATCGGTATTGAAACTCAGATCGATCGGCACCAGCACCGTTGCCAGCTCCGCCAAGGGCGTCCCACTGGGGCCTAATACGATAATGTCGGCGCCGCCTTTGCGCGCCAATTGCACGCTGCGCAGCAATGCCGCGGTGCCGCCGCGCTGCGAAATCGCCACTACCGCATCGCCCGGCTGGAGCAGTGCTGCAGCGATACAGTGGATATGCGGATCGGAATAAGCGACGGTCGGCACGCCGGAGCGGAAAAATTTATGCTGCGCATCGTTGGCCACGATACCGGAAGTCCCTTGACCATAAAACTCGATTTTATTGGCCCGCGACAGCACATCCAGCGCACGCTGCACGGCATCCGGATTCAGATGATTACGCAAGTCCAGCAAGGTATTGATCGAGCGGCTGCAAATCTTGTTGACCAGATCCGACACCAGATCGTCCTGCGCCAGCGATTCGTCCGCGCCCGGTAAGGCCAATGCCAGTCCTTGCGCCAATTTGAGTTTGAAATCGTGCCAACCTTCGTAACCGACCGCACGGCAAAAACGGATCACCGTCGGTTCCGACACCCGGGCGTTCTTTGCTAGCGCCGTCAGATTTTCCGACAGCGCCATCTGTGGATTGGCCAGTATCGTGAGCGCTACTTTCTTTTCCGATTTGGAAAGGGCTTCCAGATTACTGCGAATGGCGTCGAGCAGCATGGAATCAGACCTCGGGCAACGCTTCTTCGCGCCACTGCAGACCGTCGCGGCCGATCAGTGCACTGGCCGCGGCCGGCCCCCAGGTGCCGGCGGCATACGGGATCGGATCGTTTTCTTCCTGTTCCCAATATTTCAGGATCGGCTCGACCCATGTCCATGCGGCTTCCAGCTCATCGCTGCGCATGAACAGCGTCAATTGGCCGCGCAGAATATCCAGCAGCAAACGCTCATAAGCATCCATGCGCGCCGTTTTGAATTTTTCACGGAAATCGAGTTCCAGTTCGACCGGCTTCAAACGCATGCCGTCGCCCGGCATTTTGGCCATCAGATTGAGATGCAGTCCCTCGTCCGGTTGCAGCCGGATGACCAGGCAGTTCGGCATGTCGGCACTATTGCCCTGGTTGAAGATCGAATGCGGCACCGGCTTGAAGCGCACCACGATTTCAGCCAGTTGACCGGCCATGCGCTTGCCGGTGCGCAGATAAAACGGGACGCCGGCCCAGCGCCAGGTGTCGACTTCGGCTTTCAGCGCAACGAAGGTTTCGGTGCGCGATTCGGGATCGGCGTCCGGTTCCTTGCGATAACCCGGGACCGCCGTGCCTTCTACATGGCCGGCGCGATATTGGCCGCGCACGAGATTGGAGACCAGCGTGGCGCGCGTGAACGGTTTGAGCGAATGCAAGACCTTCAGTTTTTCATTACGCACGGCATCGGCATCGGTCGATATGGGTGGTTCCATGGCGACGATGCAAAGCAGATTGAGGAGATGGTTTTGCAGCATGTCGCGCAGCGCGCCGGAATGATCGTAGTAGCCGCTGCGGCCGCCCACGCCGATTTGTTCGGCGATCGTAATTTGCACGTCGGAAATCCATTCGCGGCGCCAGAGTGGTTCGAATAAAACATTCCCGAAACGCAGCGCCAGCAGATTTTGTACCGCTTCCTTGCCGAGATAGTGATCGATGCGGAAGATTTGCGATTCGGCGAAAACGCTGCCGACGGCGGCGTTGATGGCTTTGGCGCTGGCCAGATCGCGTCCCAGCGGCTTTTCCAGCACGACGCGCGAAGTCGGCGTGACCAGCCCGGCAGCGGCCAGATTTTTGCAAATGCCGGCGAACAGATCGGATAGCGTCGCCAGATAAAACACATGGCTGACATCTTTATCCGAACGCATGGCGGCAGCCAGCGCTTTATAGTCTTCGGGTTTTTTCGCATCCAGCGGCACATAGATAATGCGCTGGCAAAAGCGTTGCCAGACCGCCGGCTCCAGCGATGAGTGGGCGATGTTGGGCATCGCTTTTTTCTCGACGATGGCGACAAAGGCGGCGGTTTCCATCGGTTCGCGGCCGATACACAAAATGCGGCCGCCTTCAGGCAAATCCTTGGCGCGGTCGCGTGCATACAGCGCGGGTAATAATTTACGCATGGAAAGATCGCCG
This sequence comes from Herbaspirillum sp., assembly GCA_028291765.1. Taxonomy (GTDB): domain Bacteria; phylum Pseudomonadota; class Gammaproteobacteria; order Burkholderiales; family Burkholderiaceae_D; genus Herbaspirillum. The sequence continues at coordinate 4,744 of JAQGNR010000295.1, read as the reverse complement.
GTGCCGCCGAATAAAACCAGATCGAAATCGCTGATAGCCATATAAATAAAAGAGACTCTGTGAAGATTTAAAAGAAAATCATGAAAGGAAAATAATGCCGCTGCGCCGTTTGCTTATCTGCGTATTTTCTTATCCGCCATTGGATTAACCGTTCGACGCCAGCGCTTGTTTGGCCAGCGCGATCAAGGCATTGGTAGAGCCATCGTGGCGTTGCGGTGCGGCAGCGCCGTTCAATTCGCTCTGGATCGATTTGGCCAACACCTTACCCAGTTCCACACCCCATTGATCGAAGCTGTTGATGCCCCAGATGACGCCTTGCACAAAGGTTTTATGTTCATATAACGCGATCAACGCCCCCAGCGACGCCGGCGTTAAAGATTCCATCAGAATGGTATTGCTGGGACGATTGCCGGGGAATATCTTATGCGGCAGCAGTGCTTTTATTTCTGCTTCCGGCAGACCCTGAGCGCGCATATCCGCGCCGGCCTCCTCGGCCGATTTGCCGCGCATGAAGGCTTCCGATTGTGCAAAGCAGTTGGCCAGCACCACCGCATGATGTCCCGGCAGATCGTGGCTGGTCTTCAAGACGGCGATGAAATCGACCGGTGTGACCGTGGTGCCTTGATGCAGCAATTGAAAAAATGCATGCTGACCATTGGTGCCCACATCGCCCCAGATGATCGGGCAAGTCGCCGTTTGCAGCGCACTGCCGTCGAAGCCGATACGCTTGCCGTTGCTTTCCATTTCAAGCTGTTGGAGATAAGCCGGGAAATGGCGCAAATCCTGATGGTAGGGCGCAATCGATACCGAACCGGTGCCGAACAGATTGCGATGCCAGATCCCCACCAGCCCCAACATCACCGGCATATTCTCTTCCAGCGGTGCGTTGCGGAAATGGGTATCCATGGCATGCGCGCCGGCCAATAGTTGTGCAAAATGATCGAAACCGATCGCCAAGGCCACCGATAAGCCGATCGCCGACCATAAGGAATAGCGCCCGCCGACCCAGTCCCAGAAGGGAAACATATTGGCCGGATCGATGCCGAACGCGGTGACTGCTTCGGTATTGGTCGAAATGGCGACAAAGTGTTTGGCCAGGTCGCGCTCACTGCCGTGGTTCAGGAACCAGGCGCGCGCAGACTGGGCATTCATCAGTGTTTCCTGCGTATTGAATGATTTGGACGCGATGATGAACAGCGTGGTGGCCGGATTAACCGTTGCCAGCACCGCAGCCAGATCGTGACCATCCACATTCGAGACGAAATGCAGGCGCAGCCGCGGATGAATATATTCGCGCAAGGCCTGGGTCGCCACCTGCGGGCCCAGATGCGAGCCGCCGATGCCGATATTGACCACATCGGTCACCGCATCGCCGCGATAGCCGAGCCACGCGCCGCTGCGCACGCGTTCGACAAAACCGTGCATCTGATCCAGTACGGCGTGCACGTCATGATTGACGTCCTGGCCGTCGACCAGCAGGCTGGGGCCGGTCTCGTTGCGGGGTGCGCGCAATGCGGTGTGCAGCACGGCCCGATGTTCGGTGGTATTGATTTTTTCGCCGGCAAACATGGCGTCGCGGCGCGCTTCAACGCCGCGCGCATGCGCCAGATCGCAGAGCAGCGAGCGGGTTTCTGCGGTGATGGGATTTTTTGAATAGTCCAGCGTCAATCCGGCCGCTCGAATTGAAAATTGATTGAACCGATCGTGGTCGGCAGTGAACAAATCGCGCATATGCCATGTTTTGGCTTGCGCATAATGCGCGATCAGCGTTTGATAAGCGGAAGTGCTGGCAAGAGGTGTTTGCGGCATGATTGAATGTGCAAATTGGAATGGCATTGAGACAACTATACCGTAGTTTAGGTTTCATACGTAATTTCACTACAGTTTTATTCGCGCTTATTTTGAACTTGACACGATCGTTATCGGGAGAGCAATGTTACCAATGAAACTTTCACATTCTGGCCGTATTTCGCAGGCTGGGTTTTCAGGCGCTGGTTTTTATCGCCGGGATGTAACGCTATGTAATGGCGTTTTCATTGTTATTACGTAGTAAAATTACATCTTTGAGTTGCAAGGATATTTCAAATATGGCCATCCACGTCACCATAGCAAACGTTACTTCGCGTATCGCCGAACGCAGCCGGCCTTACCGCACGGCTTACCTGCATCGTCTCGATGCGGCCAACCATCAGGGGGTGCAGCGCGGCGCATTATCCTGCACGAATCTGGCGCATGGTTTTGCGGCTTTTCCCGCCAGCGATAAATTATTGCTGAAACAGGACAAGAGCCTGTCGGTGGCGATTGTGTCTGCTTATAACGACATGTTGTCAGCCCATCAACCATTCGCGCGTTTTCCCGAAATCATCAAAAATGCCGTGCGCGCCGCTGGCGGCGTGGCCCAGTTTGCCGGCGGTGTGCCGGCCATGTGCGACGGCATTACGCAAGGCCAGGACGGCATGGAGTTGTCGCTGTTTTCGCGCGATACCATTGCGATGGCGAGTGCAGTGGCCCTGTCGCACAATATGTTCGATGCAGTGCTATATCTGGGCGTGTGCGACAAGATCGTTCCCGGTCTGCTGATCGGCGCTTTGCACTTCGGCCATCTGCCGGCCGTATTTGTGCCGGCCGGACCGATGACCAGCGGTATGAGCAATTCAGAAAAAGTCAGAATCCGCCAGCTCTATGCCGAAGGCAAGCTGAGCCGGGCCGATCTGCTGGAAGCGGAGGCGAAGTCGTATCACGACGCCGGCACCTGCACTTTCTACGGCACCGCCAACAGTAACCAGATGCTGATGGAAGCCATGGGTTTGCATCTGCCGGGCGCTGCATTCATCACACCCAATACACCGCTGCGCGATGCCTTGACCGCGGCGGCGGCCACGCAAGCCTTGAAGCTGACCGCGCATGGCAAACAGTACACGCCGGTGGGCCGTCTGGTGGACGAAAAGTCCATCGTCAATGCGATCGTGGCCTTGCTCAGCACGGGCGGCTCCACCAACCATACCTTGCATCTGGTGGCCATTGCGAAGGCGGCCGGCATCGTCATCAACTGGGACGATTTTTCCGATCTGTCTGCCGTGGTGCCATCAATTACGCGCATCTACCCGAACGGCAGCGCCGACGTGAACCATTTCCATGCCGCCGGCGGCACCGGTTTCGTGCTGCGCGAATTGCTCGATGCGGGTTTGATGCATGACGATGTGCTGACTGTGCTCGGCAATAGCCTCTATGCGCATTGCACGCAGCCCTTGCTCGATGGCGGCGGCGTCAAATGGGAAGCCGTGCCGCAACGCAGCGGCGACGATACCGTACTGCGCCCAGCCGCGGCGCCTTTTGCGCCGGATGGCGGTTTGAAGCTGTTGTGCGGCAACCTGGGACGCGCCGTAATCAAGGTTTCCGCGGTGAAGCCGGAACATCGCAAAGTACACGCGCCGGCGCTGGTATTCGATACGCAGGAAGCGTTTATGGCTGCGTTCAAGGCCGGCCAACTGGATCGCGATTTTGTTGCCGTGCTGCGGCATCAGGGGCCGCGCGCCAACGGCATGCCGGAGCTGCATGCGCTCACGCCGGCGCTGGGCATTCTGCAGGACAAGGGACGCCATGTCGCGCTGGTGACCGATGGCCGCATGTCGGGCGCGTCGGGCAAAGTGCCGGCGGCGATTCATGTCACGCCGGAGGTGCTGGCCGGCGGCAAGCTTGGCTTGGTGCGCGACGGCGACATGATTTTGCTCGATGCCGAAAACGGCCTGCTGGAAGCGCAAGTGCCTGCCGCGCAATGGGCGCAGCGCTCGGCCGCGGTGATCGATCTATCGGCCAATCGGACCGGCATGGGGCGCGAATTGTTTGCGTTGTTCCGTAACGCAGTCAGCACGGCGGAAGAGGGGGCAACGACCTTTGCATTGCCGCCGATTTTTGAAAAAATCAAGGAGACAATATGAATAACATACTGAGAAACGTCCTCGATATCATGCGTATCTCGCCGGTGATCCCGGTGATTGTGATCGAAGATCCGGCGCATGCGGTGCCCTTGGCCAAAGCACTGGTGGCCGGCGGCATCCGGGTGTTGGAAATAACCTTGCGCACCGAGTACGGCCTGGCTGCCATCAGGGCGATTGCAGAGGAGGTGCCGGATGCGATCGTCGGTGTCGGTACGCTGACCTTGCCAGGAGAATTTTCCGCCGCGCGCGAAGCGGGCGCGGTATTCGGCGTTTCGCCGGGCCTCACGGGAACATTGATCGCGGCAGCCAAACGCAGCGGCTTGCCGTTGTTGCCGGGCGTGATGACGCCAACCGAAGTAATGCATGCGCATGAAGCTGGCTTCCGCCAGATGAAGTTGTTTCCTGCGGTGCCGGCAGGCGGCATCGGTATGTTGAACGGTATCAGCGGGCCGCTGGGCGATGTGATGTTCTGTCCGACCGGCGGGATTTCCCAGGAGAATGCCCCACAATTTCTGGCCTTGAAGAACGTCGTTTGCGTTGGCGGCTCCTGGCTCACGCCGAAGGATGCCTTGCAAACCGGCGATTGGGCGCGCATTACCGAGCTGGCGGTTGCGGCGAGCGCGTTGCGCAAGTAAGCTGCGGGTCCATTCATTGTTCAAGCCACGGCAATTTGCCGTGGTTTTTTTTTTGCCTGTGCGGGTGACGTAATGGGGTATTGCCTCTAAGAGACTGTTGCGAAATTAAGGGCAAGGCGGACTGTTGCGGGCTGTGGCGGATGTTTGTGCTCCGTTCGTGTCATTCCGGCG
>JAQGNR010000285.1 GCA_028291765.1 Herbaspirillum sp. | reverse complement strand
GATCACGATTTCGCCTGGCAGCGGCGCCAGTTCCGGGATGATTTGCCATCCGGGTTCGCCGCGCACCAGAATTTTGCCGCAGGGCCCGATATCGCCGATGCCGACGCCGTCGGCGCCGATGCGGCGCGAACGCCAGCGTTTATTGTCGGGCAAGTCCGACAGATCGGGACGATGGCCTTCCCGCGTATGGATGATGGTATAGCCACCGGCCCGCAAGGCCTGCATCACGCGGCCGATGGGAGCGATCGGCGCCCGCGTCAGCGACAGGTCGTAACCCATCTTGTCCACATAGCCGCCGACGCCGCAAAAGTCGGTTTGCATATCGATCACGATCAGGGCCGTATTTTGCGGCGTCAAATTGCCGTCGTAAGGCCACGGATAAGGCTCGGCTTGCAAATAGATTTCCGACATCGTGTTCTCCAGGTTGCTTTGCAATATTGACGACGCGCTTGACGATGCTCTAGCGCGTCAGGCTCAGTTCGCCCGGCGCGCTGTCCAGCGTACGGTCGGGACGGCAAGTGATGATCATGATCAGCAAGGTCAATGCATAAGGCGCCGCGTTGAACAGGTAATAGCCGGACGTCACGCCCACCGCCTGCAAGGACGGACCGAGCGCGCCGGCGGCGCCGAACAACAGCGCTGCGCCGAGACAACGCATCGGCTGCCAGCGCGCAAAAATCACCAGCGCCACCGCCATCAGACCCTGCCCGCTGGACAGCCCTTCGTTCCAGCTGCCCGGGTAGTACAGCGACAGATACGCACCGCCGACCCCGGCCAGAAAACCGCCGCAGGCAGTCGCCACGACGCGTGTTGTATTAATCGAATAGCCGAGCGCACGCGCGGTTTCGGCGTGATCGCCGACCAACCGCAGCGCCAGCCCCCAGCGCGTGCTGGATAAGCCCCATTGCAAAGCAGCCGCCAGCAGCACGCCGATCAGAAACAAGGCATTGATCTGCAGCGCGCTATGAATGTGCGCATTGCTGCTCCAGCCGCCGAAGTCGATGGCGGGAAGCATCGGCGCTTGGGGCTGAATAAACGGTTTGCCCAGGAAGAACGCCAGCCCCGTGCCAAGCAGCATCAGCGCAATGCCGAACGCAATGTCGTTGACGCGCGGCAGCGAACAGACCAGGCCATGGATTGTCCCAAGCAATAAACCGGCAAGGCCGGCCGCCAGCACGCCCAGCCAGGCCGAGCCGGTGAAGAAAGAGACCGCATAACCGGTCATCGCGCCGGCCACCAGAATGCCTTCGAGCCCAAGATTGACCCGTCCGCCTTTTTCGGTCAGGCACTCGCCCAGGCTGACGAACAGAAACGGCGTGCCGACCCGAATGGCGCCGGCGAACAGCGCCAGCAGCAGCGTCGCATAATCGCTCTCAGTCATGATGTGCCTTAAACAAAATTGATTTCCGCCGTCACGGCAGGCGGCAACACCGCCTGTTGCCAGCGCAAACGCCGCTCGGCCAGCCGTCCGACGATGGTTTCCCAAGCCAGCAAATTACAGAACAGCAGGCCTTGCAGCACCAAGGTGGTGGCGTCCGGCAGGCCGAGCCGCCGTTGCAGCAGGCTGCCGCTGGCTTCGACGCCGCCGATCAAGACCGCGCATACGATAATGGCCAGTGGATTTTGCCTGGCCGCGAACGCCACCAGGATGCCGCCGAAACCGTAACCCGCCAGCAGTGCGCTGTTGGCGCTGCCCTGAACCGCGGCGATTTCCAGCATGCCGGCCAGCCCGGCCGCCGCGCCGCCCAGTGCGCAGGCGATCAGCACCAGGCGATTGACCGGCAAGCCCACCAGCCGCGCGGTGCGGATATTGCCGCCGACCACGCCCAGCGCAAAACCGAAAGTGCTGTACTTGACCATGATCCAGGCGGCGATACAGGCCGCCGCGCCCCATGCCAATCCCCAATGCACATTGAGCAACGGCATCGTATCGATCAGATAATCAGGCGCCAGCGGGAATGTCGATGGTTTATTCAGGCTGGCGGGATCGCGCAGCGGCCCTTCGACCAGATGATGGAACAAGGCCAGCGCCAGATACGACAGCAACAAGCTGGAAATGGTCTCGTTGACGCCGCGCCATTGGCGCAATGCACCGGATAAGGCGATCCATGCGCCGCCAGCGGCCATGGATGCCAGCGCCATCGCCGGCAACATGACGATCCACGGCAAATGCGGCAGCGCCGACGGCAATACCGCGGCAACCAGGCCGCCCATGGCCAGCGCGCCTTCACCGCCGATGATGACCAGCCCGACGCGGGCCGGCAATGCGACGCACAGCGCAGTGAGCAATAAGGGCGCGGCGCGCTGCAAAGTATTCTGCCATGCGAAAGCCGATCCGAACGCGCCCTGGAAAATATACACGCAGGCTTCGCCGGCCGGCTTGCCCTGCACCAGCAGAAACAAGACGAACAGCAGCAAGGCGCCGCTCAATGCACATAAAGTGGGGACCAGCGGCAGCAAGCGGCTCGCCGTATTGGCTTTGAACCTGATAGTGAAATCGTTCATGTACGTGACGGTTTTAGAATGCGGTCGAACAATACCGGGATATCCGATGCGCCCTCTTCTCTTCAGGAAAAAGGCGCGCTGCTAGTGCGCCGATACAAGCAGTTTCTATACCTGGCCGATCACCCCGGCAACCAGATAGTTCATGCCTTCCAGTACGCCATCCGTTTGACTCAGTGTGGTGCTGGTCGGAATCACGGTATTGCCCTTGTTGTCTTTGATCGGGCCCTTGAAAATTGCAAATTTTCCGGCCAGCATCTGCGCCTTGACGTCGTCGGCTTTTTTCTTTGCCGCGGCGCTGACATTGGCGTTATACGCCGACATCTTGACGAAATTGTCTTTCAGCCCGCCGCGCAGGAAGTTGATCATCGGCTTGCCGTCCAGCGTGGCCCGGTCGATTTCGATATCCGGTGTACCCCAGTTCCATTCGGCGCCGGTGAGATAGCCTTTCGGCGCCAACGCCGCCTGGTTGGTGTGATACCCGCAGCTCATGACGCCGCGCTTCTCGGCGGTCTCGATAATGACCTTCGGGCTATCGACATGGCAGGTAATGACATCGCAGCCCTGATCCATCAGGCTGTTGGCGGCTTCCGCTTCCTTGACCGGCATCGACCAATCGCCGGTGAACACAATGCGCGTAGTAATCGACGGATCCACCGACTGTGCGCCGAGGGTGAATGCATTGATATTGCGCAATACCTGCGGAATCGGCTTGGCGGCGACAAACGCCAGTTTCTTGGTCTTGCTCATCGAACCGGCGACGATGCCGCTCAGGTATTCGCATTCATCGATATAACCGAAGTAGCTGCCCGCGTTCATCGGATGCTTGCCCTTGGTCCACATACCGCCGCAATGGGCGATGCGCACCTGCGGATATTTTTCCGCGATTTTCAGCACGTGCGGATCAAAGTAGCCGTATGAGGTCGCAAAGATCAGGCTGGCGCCGTCCTGCACGATCATCGCCTCCATGACTTTTTGCGCGACATTGGTTTCCGGCACGTTTTCTTCTTCAATCACTTTGACGCCGGGTATTTTCTTGAGGATCGCGGCGGCCTGCGCATGCGACTGGTTGTAGCCGAAATCGTCGCGCGGCCCGACATACAAAAAGCCGACCGTCAGCGGGGTCGCCGCGTGCAGCAAGCCGAACGGGAATGTTGCCCCCAATGCCGCAGCGCCGGTATGGGTAAGAAATTTACGACGATTATTCATGGCAATGCTCCAGAAGGTAAGAATGAAGGATCAACAAGGGACAACAGCGCAAGCTCGCTACAACTTGAATACAAGATTGAATATAAGTAGGCATTTACTGTGCCAGGACGGGTTTTGGCGTTCGTTTTAGTTTTAATAGTGGCGCAAGCAAAGCCTGGCGCTAATGCCGTTCAGTTAAGGCGCCGTCAGGGTGCGCCGTCAGATGCGGTGTGGTGGAATTTTGTGTGCAGTGAGGTAAAGAAGGGAGGTGGC
>JAQGNR010000284.1 GCA_028291765.1 Herbaspirillum sp. | reverse complement strand
AGGTAAAGAAGGGAGGTGGCCGAAGGCCGCCGGAATGACACGAACGGAGCACAAACATCCGCTACAGCCCGCAACAGCCCGCCTTGCCCTTAATTTCGCAACAAGCTCTCAGTCCGCAACAACCAGTCGCGTCCAGATCGCCATAGTCGGCGCCGGCTGATTCAGCGAATAAAAATGCAGACCGGGCGCACCGCCGGCCAGCAAGCGCTCGCACAAGTCCGTCACCACATCGAGACCGAATGCGCGGATCGATTCGGTATCGTCGGCGAAGCTGGCCAGCTTGAGCCGTATCCAGCGTGGAATCTCGGTGCCGCACATGTCGGAAAAGCGCATCAATTGCGTGTAATTGGTGATCGGCATGATGCCGGCGACCACCGGCACCATCACACCCAGCTTTTGCGCATCTTCGACAAAGCGGAAATATGCATCGGCATTGAAGAAATACTGCGTAATCGCACCATTGGCCCCGGCCAGTACCTTGCTGGCAAAATGCTGCAGATCTTCCTGCGGCGATTTGGCCTGCGGATGCATTTCCGGATAAGCCGCCACTTCAATATGAAACCAGTCGCCGGTTTCGGCCCGGATGAATTCCACCAGTTCATTGGCATGCCGGAATTCGCCCGATGCCAAATCGATCGCACCGTAGCCGCTGGGTAAATCGCCGCGCAATGCGACCAGGCGTTTGATGCCTTGCGTTTTGTAATCGGCCAGCATGGCGCGCAAAGAATCGCGCGAACTGCCGAGGCAGGACAGATGCGGCGCGGCATCGTAGCCTTCGCGCATGATGTCCAGAACCGTGTCGCGCGTGCCTTGCTGCGTCGAGCCGCCGGCGCCGAAAGTCACCGAAAAATACTTGGGCTGCAGTTGGCCCAGCTTGGCGCGCGCGATACGCAATTTCTCCGTGCCTTCGGCCGTCTTCGGCGGGAAAAATTCTATGCTGAAATTATGTGGATGCATTTCTTTTACGTGTTTCGTTTTACTTGTTTCGCAATAACAACGTCGACAGCGCCCAGGAAACGATGCTGTACAACAACGCACCACCTACGGCAGATCCGAAGCCCGCGACATGGAAACCGTTCACCAGATGGGCAACCACCCAGAACATCAGGCCGTTGATGATGAAAATGAACAATCCCAATGACAGCAATGTGACCGGTAAAGTCAGCACCACCAGCACCGGACGCACCAGCGTATTGACCAGCCCCAGGATCAAGGCGGCGATCATCGCGGCGCCGAAACTATCGACTTGTACCGAGTGCAGCAGATAGGGCACGGCCAGTAAAGCGAGGGCGTTCACTAGCCAGGTTAGCAATAACATCATGGGTGGTCCTTGAAGATTGAACTATGGAGGCCCAATGCCGCTTAGATCAGAAAATTTAAGTTTTGAGGTGATCCTTCGATACGGGACTACGTCCCTACTCAGGACGAACGGGGGTTTGTGTAGCGCTTAAAGAAAAACCGTTCGCCCGGAGTAGTCGCAACGCGACGTGCTTTTCCGACTGTCCTGAGTAGCGCAGCGTATCTAAGGAAGGGTCACCTCTACACTCAAATATTCTTCTGAACGATATTGAAATACGGCATACACAATAACTGCATATGCCGCTTATACCTACAAATCAATAACGGTAATGATCCGGCTTATAAGGCCCGCTTTTCGCTACCCCGATATAGCCGGCCTGTTCGGCAGTCAACTCCGTGAGCTGCGCATTGAGTTTGGTCAATTGCAGACGCGCCACTTTTTCATCCAGATGCTTCGGCAAGGTATAAACGCCGACCGGATACTCCGCCGTCTTGGTGAACAATTCGATCTGCGCAATCGTTTGATTGGCAAACGAGGAACTCATCACATACGATGGATGGCCGGTGCCACAACCCAGATTAACCAGACGGCCTTCAGCCAGCAGAATGATGCGCTTGCCATCCGGGAAAATGACGTGATCGACTTGCGGCTTGATGTTTTCCCATTTGTACTGCTTCAATGCAGCGACTTCGATTTCGTTGTCGAAATGGCCGATATTGCAGACGATGGCCTGATCTTTCATGCGGCTCATGTGTGCATGCGTAATCACATGATAATTACCGGTGCAGGTAACAAAAATATCGCCGTGTTCGGCAGCATATTCCATGGTCACCACGCGATAGCCTTCCATCGCCGCCTGCAGTGCGCAGATCGGATCGATTTCGGTCACCCAGACCTGCGCCGATAACGCACGCATGGCCTGCGCCGAGCCCTTGCCGACATCGCCATAACCGGCGATCACGGCGACCTTGCCGGCGATCATCACGTCGGTGGCGCGTTTGATGCCATCGACCAGCGATTCGCGGCAGCCGTACAGATTATCGAATTTCGATTTGGTCACCGAATCGTTCACGTTGATCGCCGGGAACGCCAGTTTTCCTTCCTTGAACATCTGATACAAACGATGTACGCCGGTGGTGGTTTCTTCGGTCACGCCGCGCACTTGCTTCAGACGCGACGAATACCAGCCGGGGCTGCTTTTCAAACGTTTCTTGATCGAATTGAACAGGCAGATTTCTTCTTCGGAGCTTGGCTTATCGAGCACCGAAGCATCCTTTTCGGCGCGGGTGCCCAGATGCAGCAACAAGGTCGCATCGCCGCCATCGTCCAGGATCATATTGGCTTGCACGGTATTGTCGTCGCCCGGCCATTCGAAAATACGGTGGGTGAATTCCCAGTAATCGTCCAGCGACTCGCCCTTGAATGCAAAGACCGGCGTGCCGGCGGCGGCAATCGCGGCGGCGGCATGATCTTGCGTCGAATAAATATTGCAAGACGCCCAACGCACTTTGGCGCCCAGCGCTTCCAGTGTTTCGATCAGAACAGCCGTCTGGATCGTCATGTGGATAGAGCCGGTAATGCGCGCGCCCTTCAACGGTTGCGCAGCCGCGAATTCCTCACGGATGGCCATCAGGCCGGGCATTTCGGTTTCTGCGATTTTGATTTCTTTGCGACCCCAGTCGGCCAGAGTAAGATCGGCGACGGCATAGTCTTGAACTGCGGAATTGGTAACAACGGCGTTCATCACGCCCTCCTTTCGTTGATAGAAAAAAAGTAACGTGAGCGCAGTTGCATACTGACGGTATCAAGCCTGGCAAAGGTTGGATTAACACAACCTCGTCGCAACGCTCCTTGATACGGATGTGCATTGTAAGGCAAAAACAGATCGTTCGCGCATGGCGTTCGATCTGTTTTTTGCTACCAACAATACATGGATTACAAGGGTTTAAAAACCGGCGGCGGCCTTCAAGGCAGCCGCCTTATCGGTACGTTCCCAGGTAAATTCCGGCTCTTCGCGGCCGAAGTGGCCATAAGCAGCGGTTTTTTGATAAATCGGACGCAGCAGATCGAGCATTTGCACAATCCCCTTCGGACGCAGATCGAAATGCTCGGCCACCAGTTGCGCCAGCTTGACGTCGCTGATTTTGCCGGTGCCGAAGGTTGTCACCATGATCGAGGTCGGTTTAGCCACGCCGATGGCATAGGAAATCTGAATCTGGCATCGCGAGGCCAAACCTGCCGCAACGATGTTTTTCGCCACATAGCGCCCTGCGTATGCCGCAGAACGATCGACCTTGGAAGGGTCCTTGCCGGAAAACGCGCCGCCGCCATGGGGCGCTGCGCCGCCGTAGGTATCGACGATGATCTTGCGCCCGGTCAGGCCGCAATCGCCCTGTGGGCCGCCGATGACAAAGCGTCCGGTCGGATTGATCAGGTAACGGGTATTTTTCAGCCACTCGGCAGGTACGACCGGACGAATGATGTCTTCGATCGCTGCTTCTTCAATTGCCTTGTGCGATGTTTCGGGGGCATGTTGCGTCGACAACACGATGGTATCGATCGATACCGGACGGCCATCGACATATTTCAGCGTCACTTGGGATTTGGCATCCGGACGCAGCCAAGGCAGGCGGCCATCCTTGCGCAGTTGCGACTGGCGTTCGACGATACGGTGCGCGTAATAAAGCGGGGCCGGCATCAGTTCGGGCGTTTCATCGCAGGCATAGCCGAACATCAGGCCCTGGTCGCCCGCGCCCTGATCGAGATCCAGGCCCTGGCCTTCGTTGACGCCTTGGGCAATATCGGGCGATTGCTTGTCGTAGGCGACCAGCACCGCGCAGCTTTTATAATCGATGCCGTAATCGGCATTGTCGTAACCGATACGCTTGATGGTCTCACGCGCTACAGCGATGTAATCGACATTCGCATGCGTAGTAATTTCACCAGCCAGGACGACCAGGCCGGTATTGCAAAGTGTCTCGGCGGCAACGCGCGCCAGTGGGTCCTGCTTAAAAACGGCGTCTAGGATGGCGTCCGAAATCTGATCGGCGACTTTATCGGGATGGCCTTCGGAAACGGATTCCGAAGTAAAGAGGTAATCGTTTGACATGCGAGGCTCCAAAAGTGAAATGACCAAAGTCGCGGCCAATCACTTGTGCCTGCGACGCTTTAGCGAAATTTATATACCGTCTCGCAAGTTGTCTATTAACTTAACGGTTGCTGCGCGTGGTATTTTACGCCACTTTCCATAATGCTCGCAATTGCTCATGCTAGTCCCTCTTTTCCGCTTGTTGTCGTACCTGCCGTTGCCAATTCTGCATCTGTTCGGGACGGTCGCCGGCCGCCTGGTTTATCTGGCCTCGCCGGCCTATCGCAAACGACTGCAGGAAAATATCGGCCGCGCCGGTTACACGCAGCACTTATCGGCCGCCATCGGCGCCTCCGGCAAGAGTATGTTCGAGCTGCCGTTCGTCTGGTGCGCGCAGCCGGAACGCGTGCTGCGCACCGCGCGCATCGAGAATTGGGCATTGGCGCAAGCGGCGCTGGATGACGGCCGCGGCGTTATTTTTCTGACACCGCACCTGGGCTGCTTTGAAATCATTGCGCAGGCGATTGCTGCGCGGACTTCTTTGACCGCGCTCTATCGCCCGCCGCGCAAAAGCGCCTTGAAGCCGCTGATCGAAGGCGCCCGCGCACGGCATAATTTATTGCTCGCGCCGGCCAATCTGAGCGGCGTGCGAACGCTGTTGAAAGCACTTAAAAACGGCCAGGCCATCGGGCTGCTGCCGGATCAGGTGCCGCAGCATGGCGAAGGCGTCTGGGCCGATTTCTTCGGCAAACCAGCCTACACCATGACGCTGCCGGCCAAACTCCACACCATGAGCAATGCGCCGGTGATCCTGTCCTATGCCGAACGATTATCGTGGGGCCGCGGTTATGTGATCCGCTTCGTCGCATTTGAAGAACCCTTGGGCGATACGCCGCAGCAACAGGCGCGCGCCATCAATCTGGCGATGGAAAAACTGATCGCGCGCTGCCCGAGTCAATATATCTGGAGCTATAACCGCTACAAGACGCCGCGCGGGGTGATGCCGGCCCCGCTTGCAGAAACAGAAGCCGCCGGCGGAGACGGCGCATGAGGGCACTGATTGCAGCCATCTGGCTGCTGCACTGGCTGCCGCTACCGCTGCTCGGACGTCTGGGCGAAGCGCTGGGATCGCTGCTGTTCATCATCATGAAGCCGCGTCGCCGCATTAGCCTGATCAACCTGCGCCTGTGCTTTCCGGAACTCGACGAAGCGGCCAGGATAGCGATCGCCCGGCAACATTTTCAGGCTTATGCCCGCAGCGCACTGGAACGCGGGATATTGTGGTGGGCGTCGGAAGCGCGCCTGAAGAAACTAATCAAGATCGATGGCGATATTCCGCTCGAACGATTGCGCGCCGGCCCCGCCATTTTGCTATGTCCGCATTTCGTCTGCCTGGAAATCCCGGGAATTGCACTGGTGCTGAATTCCGAATTGTCGGTCTGCACGATTTACACCCGGCAACAAAACAAGGTCGTCGACGATGCTTTATTAAAGGGCCGTTCGCGTTTCCGGCCGGTCACGCTGCTGACCCGCGCCCGAGGCGTCAAACCGATCATCCGTGCGATGCGCGAAGGCAAGCCGTTCATCATGCTGCCCGATATGGATTTCGGCCTCAGAGATTCGGAATTCGTCCCCTTCTTCGGCATTCCCGCGGCCACACTGACGGCGCCGGCGCGCATCGCCGCGGCCACCGGCGCCAATGTAATACCGGTCATCGCCCGTTATCTGCCGAACTACCAGGGCTGGCGCGTCACCTTTTATCCGGCATGGGAAGACTTCCCCGGCCCGGACATTACCGAAGCCACGCGTCGCATGAATGCCTTCATCGAAGCCCAGGTAAGAGCCAGCCCGGCCGAATATTTCTGGACCCACAAGCGCTTCAAAACGCGCCCGCTCGGCCTGCCGGATCTATACCGGGCAGACAAAGAAGACACTGACTTATAATCGGCGCATGAAAATCAAATTTACCAAAATGCACGGCGCCGGCAATGATTTTGTCGTCATCGATGCCATCAGTCAGGCCATCTCTTTCACCCCGGCGCAATGGAAGAAAATTGCGGATCGCCGCTTCGGCGTGGGCGCCGATCAGATGCTGGTGGTTGAAGCTACGCGTCTGGCCGATGTCGATTTCCGCTATCGCATTTATAACGCCGACGGCGGCGAGGTCGAGCAATGCGGCAACGGCGCGCGCGCATTTGCGCGTTTTGTCAGCGAAAAAGGTTTATCCGATAAACAGGTGATCCGTGTGGAAACCCTGGCCGGCATCATCGAACCGGCGCTGCAAGCCGATGGCGGCGTTACCGTGGATATGGGCGCCCCCATTTTGCAGCCGTCGCAGGTGCCGTTCGACAACGCCGGACTAGCCGGCAAAACCAATGGCGGCGATACGCTATGGCCATTGGAAATCAACGGCAAAACAGTGCTGTTTTCAGTGCTATCGATGGGTAATCCGCATGCTGTGCAGATTGTTGAAAATACCGAACAGGCGCCGGTAGCGGCCGACGGCCCGGTCATTGAACGCCATCCGCGCTTTCCGAAACGGGTCAACGCCGGCTTCATGCAGATTGTCGATCGCCATCACATCAAGCTGCGCGTATTCGAAAGAGGCGCCGGCGAAACACTGGCATGCGGCACCGGCGCCTGCGCAGCGGTAGTAGCCGGCATCCGGCAAGGCCTGCTGGATTCACCGGTCGCAGTGCAAACCCATGGCGGCGTGCTGAGCATCGCCTGGGCCGGCAACGGGCAAGCCGTCAAAATGACCGGGCCTGCCGTGACGGTGTTCGAAGGCGAGATCGAAATTTAACGAGGATGTTGCGAAATTAAGGGCAAGGCAGACTGTTGCGGGCTGTAGCGGATGTTTGTGCGCAGTGAGGTAAAGAAGGGAGGTGGC
>JAQGNR010000256.1 GCA_028291765.1 Herbaspirillum sp. | reverse complement strand
CCGCCGACTTCGGAGAACGATTCCGGCAATTCCACTACCCGTTGCACCAACGCCATCGGCAGCGCCAGTGCAGCGCCGGCGGTGCGTACCAGCATGGTCGGAATGATCGATAGTTCAATCGGCAGGCGGATCGAGAAGCGCGTGCCTTTACCCATGGTCGAATCGATACGGATGGTGCCGCGGTGTTTTTCCACGGCGGTTTTCACCACATCCATGCCGACGCCGCGCCCGGAAACGCTGTTGGCGACTTCCTTGGTCGAAAAGCCCGGCAAAAAGACCAATTGCAGCGCTTCATCGATCGATTGCGCGTCGTTTTCGCCGATCAATCCCTTGCTGATCGCTTTTTTGCGCAGCATGGAGGGGTCCATACCTTTACCATCATCGAAAATTTCAATCATGACGCTGCTGGCTTCCTGCCAGGCTTTGAGCGAAATGGTCGATTTGACTGTCTTGCCGGCGGCAACCCGGTCTTCCGCATTTTCGATGCCATGGTCGAGCGAATTACGCAACATGTGCACCAGCGGATCGTAAAGACTGTCGACGACGACCCGATCGACCTCGGTCTCGGCGCCGGCGATCGATAATTCGACATCCTTGCCCAGATCCTTGGCCAGTTCCCGTACCAGGCGCGGGAATTTCTGGAACAGACGGCCGACCGGCTGCATGCGGGTCGACAGCGTGGCGCGTTGCAGTTCGGTCGAATAACGCGCGGCGCGATTGAGTGTCTCGGCCAGTGTGGTCATCAACGAGGCGGCTGAGCCTTCGAATTTGAACTGCTGCAGTTTTTCCGGCAATACCGCTGCCTGATTGGCTGCCTGCACGGACTCGCCGGCAACTTCCAGCAATGCATCCAGTTTGACGGCATCGACCCGGATCGTTTCGTCCTTGGCGGCGCCGGCGGCAGGCCCTTTGCGCCGTTCGACAAACTGTGGCGGGGCGCCCTCGGCGGTCTCTGCGGGGCTGTCGGCGGCGGCAGATACTGGCGATAGCGCAGTTGCGTCAGTTGCCGGAGTTGCCGCAGCACCGGTTTGCGGCGTAACAGCGCGGTATAAAGCTTCCCAATCGAGTTCGCCGTTGGCATTGACGCTGCTGCCAGTCATGGCGGCGGGTTCTGGCGGCGGGATTAATGCCGCAGAGATTACCGACACCGCCGGCGCAGGGGCGCGGGCCGGTGCGCTGCCGTCGCCATCGCCTTTGATGGCATGGGTCAGAATATCTTCCAGGTCTTTCGGCATGGCCGCCAGACTGGCCGGATCGGCGCCGTTGGATAACTCGGTCAACTGATCGGCCACGAAACCGCTGGCCTGCAAGGCAGCCTCGATCGCTATCGGCGTGACCGGGGCAGCGCCTGTGCGTAATGCGTCGAACAGATTTTCGGTGAGATGGCAGGCCGCCACCATGGCCGGCAAGTTGACGAAACCGGCGCCGCCTTTAATCGTGTGAAAGGCGCGAAACACGGCATTTAAAACGTCTTTGTCGTCCGGATGCCGTTCCAGCGTCAGCAGATGGTCTTCGACATTGGTCGCTAGTTCCAGGGCTTCGACAACGAAGTCTCTGAGCATTTCCTCATCCATCAGAACCCCAGGCTATCAAGTAAGTCGTCCACGTCGTTCTGAACCAGCGCACTGCCGTCTGCCGCCGGGCCCGACATCAATTCAGTCGGTTTTTCTTTTTGTTCGACATTGGAGAGGAGTTCTGGCGGCGCATTGTCGCGTAGCAATTGCGCCAGTTCGCGCTCGGCGACGGCGGTGATGCCGACGATTTTCTTGATCAACTGGCCGGTGATGTCCTGGAAATCCTGCGCCATCATGATTTCAAGCATGCGGCCTTTTTCGGTTTCGGCCGAATCGATGACGGTGGTAGCGAAGGCGCGCGAATCGCCCGCCAGCGTTTTGAATTCTTCGATGCTGAGCTTGCCGGTGAACAATTGATCCCAGCGACTGCCGATATTTTTTGCTTTGCCGGACAGTACGTCCTGCGCCGGCATCCCGATATCGATGGCGTTGAGTACTTTGTTGGCGGCCTGCTCGGTCAGCGTGGCGACGAATTCCAGACGTCCCTGGGCATCGCCGATCTGCGACGCGACTTCTTGTAAAGAACGGTCGTAACCGAGTTCGCGCATCGAATCATGCAGCATCCGGACAATCCCGCCCAGACGGGCATACATGGGTTTGTCCGACTGATCTTCGACAGATTCGGCAGATTCGGTAACAGTAACGGATGCCTCAGATGGCTCGGCTGCGGTTGCCGCAACAGCGGGTGCGGGAGCCGGACTGGCTGCGGCCGATGCCGCTTGGGTGCCAGCGGAAATTTCGTCAAACAAGGCTTCTAAATCCAGATCGGCGTCACTCATGGTCTTGTACTTTCCCTAATTACTGCGTTTCCCATTAAACCTTGTCGTTATAACGGCAGGATTTTAAATTTTTGAAGAAAATTGCATATTCTTGTTCCGCATTGTAAACAACCATGGGGCGCTTGTATCGCTAGAGGAAGCACGAATTTCAGGTCTTGTTAGACAGACGCAGGCGTTTGGCGTCCGTCCAGCAATATTGGCGGCGGGTTTGACAGTCTACATAGGACTCAAGACGCGTAGAATACGCCGCTTTTGCCGAAATCAGGAAACAGATGTTTATTGCATTGCTCCGTCTTTGCTGTTCGGGGCGGGCAGTTTCACCTGGACTCTCCCCATTTGTCTTGCTTTGCAGCCGGCAGTTGTGTGGCGCATGTCGCGTGCTCTCAAACTCTTCAAACTTCTCAAACGCTTCAAATTCCTCAAGCTTCCCAAACACCATCTCCAATTGCACCCGAGCAAGCCTTGAAGCCGGTGCTGGTCTCGGCCTCGCGCTTTGCCGATAGTGTCGATAGCGCGCCGGTGGGCGCAATCGTGATCAGTGCCGAACAGATCCGGGAATCAGGGGCAGATAATATTAATCAGGCGATTCGAAGCATCGCCGGCGTGGCCGGTCGTCAGAACAGTTACGGCAGCTCGGATTTCTCGCTCGATCTGCGCGGCTTCGGCGCAAGCGCCGAGCGCAATATGGTGATTCTGATCGATGGCGTGCGCTTGTCTGAAAACGAATCGAGCGTTTCATTATTGTCAAGTATTCCAATCGAAACGGTGGAGCGCATCGAGATCGTCCGCGGCGGCAGCAGCGTGTTGTATGGCGAAGGTGCGACGGCCGGCACGATCCAGATTATTACCCGGCGGGCGCGGCATCAGGAAGGGACTGAAGGCAGCCGATCGCGCGGCACGGTGGTGGCCGACGCCGGTTCCTTTGGACAACGGGGTGTGCGGGTTGCGCTGGTGCGCGAGCAGCAAGGCTGGTCGCTGGACGCCAACGTCGATCGCCGCGAAACCGATAACTACCGCGACAACAATCGCTTGCGTCAGGAAAATGTCAGCGGCGGTTTGCAATGGGCCGATGACAGCCGACGCATCGGTTTGCGCATCGATCGCCTGGATCAGTATTACCGTACTGCGGGCGCGTTGACGATGGCGCAATATCTGGATAATCCGCGCAGCAGTTACACGCCGGACGATTATGGCGCCACGCATGTGAACCGCGCAGTATTATCCGCAGAGCAGCGCATGGGCGCGTTTGAACTGGCGGCGCAATTGTCGCAACGCGATAAAACTTACTATTCGCATACGGTCGACAGCTTCGGCAGCATCAGCGATTACGCAACGCGCAGCCGTACCACGCAGTTTTCGCCGCGGCTGCGTTATACGGCCGACATCGGCAAATGGCATAACGAACTGGTGACCGGTTTCGATGTTGCCGAATCGGCGCGGCAAGCGGTCAGCGCGTCATCGCTGGCCGCCGGCGTGCAGCGTTCGAGAGCGCTTTATGCGCGCAATGAGATACGGCGCGGTGACGATGGTGGAGTGAGGCTGGCGTTCGGCATGCGCCGCGAAACATTCGATCGGCGCAGCACCGATGCGCTGGTATCCAATCAAAATAGCAATTACGCGCAGTCGCAGGCGCTGACTGCCTGGGATGTGCAGGGCAGTGTCGCGCCGCTGTCGCGCACGATGTTATTTGCCAAGGCCGGCCGCAGTTATCGCGTGGCCAATGTCGACGAGAACGGATTCACCTTGCAGCCGGGACAGATGCTGCGCCCGCAAACCTCGGACGATCTGGCGTTCGGTGCGACCTTGGGCGCGCCTGAATCCCGGCATGCGTTGACGCTCACGTTGTTTCAGCACCATCTGCGTAATGAAATCATGTATGACCCGACCATCGCCAATCCTGCGACCGGCGGCAACGGCGCCAATGTCAATCTCGATCCGACGCTGCGCCGCGGCGTCGAGCTGGAAATGCGTAGCCAACTGACGGGCGGTCTTGCGCTGAGCGCCAGTTTCCAGCATGTGGATGCGCGTTTCAGGGCGGGGGCGAATGCGGGTAAGGAAGTGGTGTTGACGCCGCGTAACACGGCCAGCGCCCGGCTTAACTGGAATAACGGGGCGCAGAGTGCGCATATCGGGGGGCAATGGGTGGCCAGTCAGCGCTACGGCAGCGATTTTGCAAATACCTGCGCAGCGCGCATGCCTTCTTACGTCACGCTCGATGCGCGTTATGCGCTGCGGCTGGCAAAGTGGGAACTGGCTTTAAGCGGGACCAATCTTGGGAATAGAAATTACTTCAGTCAGGCTTATGGTTGCGCCGGTGGTATTTATCCGGCGTCCGGGCGGCAATTGGATTTTTCGGTGCGCTATGACTTTTAAATTTTACCTGTCGAGGTGATCCTTCGATACGGGCTTTGCCCTACTCAGGACGAACGGGGTTTGTTGTAGCGCTTAAAAATTCCCGTTCGTCCTGAGTAGGCCGCAGGCCGTATCGAAGGATCACCTCGACAGGTAAAACTCAAAGGACGCCTATAGAAAACCCGGATGAATTCAAGTTTTTAAATTTCCAAATTATCGATCAAACGCGTAATCCCCAGTTTGGCTGCTGCCAGCGTCACCAGCGGCGCGCCTTGCGCCAGATCGGTTGCGTCCGGCTCTTGCAGATTGCTGCGTTTGCGCACGGCGATGTAATCTGGATTCCAGCCGCGCGCTTTCAAACTCGTCATTGCGGCAGCCTCAAGTTGCGCCAGATTGCGATTGCCGGCGCGCACTTGCGCGGCGATATGATCCAGCGCCAGATAGAGCTGCGGCGCTTCGGCGCGTTCGGCTTCGCTCAGATAGCCGTTACGCGACGATAGCGCCAGACCGTCTTCGGCGCGGTAGGTTTCGGCGGCCACGATTTCAGTCGGCAACGCAAACTGGCGCGCCATGTTGCGCACAATCATCAACTGCTGATAATCCTTTTTGCCGAATACAGCGACTTTCGGCTGTACGCATGACAACAGCTTGAGCACGATCGTGGTGACGCCGGTAAAAAAGCCAGGCCGGAATTCGCCTTCAAGCATATTGCCCAGATCGTCCGGCGGGCGCACGCGGAATTCCTGCGGCTCCGGATAAAGCTCCTGTTCGCTGGGCGCAAACAGAACATAGACACCTTCTTTCTCCAGCTTTTCGACGTCGCTTTGGAAGGTGCGCGGATATTTATCGAAATCGTCGTTCGGGCCGAATTGCAGGCGGTTGACGAAAATCGACGCCACGATCGGATCGCCATGGGTGCGCGCCAATCGCATCAGCGACAAATGGCCTTCATGCAGATTGCCCATGGTGGGGACGAATGCAGTACGCAACTGACCGCGCAATTGATCGCGCAGCTCTTCGATGGAGGTGACTATTTTCATTAATTACTTTGTTCTTAAAAAAGAGGCGAGGCAGGGCAGAATACGCACTGCGCTAGCTTGGTGAATAAGACAGGCGCACGTAAATCGGGGCGAACGGTTCGCCTTGTGTGATTTCGATGAGCGTTTCTTTGGCCAATTCCAGCAGCGCAATGAAATTGACCACCAGTACCGGCACGCCGCGGCTGGCGTCGAACAGATCGGCAAATTCGACAAAACGGGTCGATTGCAGGCGGCGCAGGATGCTGGTCATGTGTTCGCGCACGGATAATTCTTCGCGGCTGATGTGATGATGGGCGGTTAATTTTGCGCGCTTGAGAACGTCGGCCCAGGCCGCCTGCAGATCGGCCGGGTCGACTTCGGGCCAACGGGTGATGATGCTTTGTTCGATATAAATCTGGGTGCGTACATAATCGCGCCCTAATTGCGGCAGCTGATCGATCTCGCGCGCGGCGAGTTTCATTTGCTCGTATTCCAGCAGGCGGCGCACCAGTTCGGCACGCGGGTCTTCAGCTTCTTCGCCGCTATCGGCGTGGCGTACCGGTAGCAGCATGCGCGACTTGATTTCAATGAGCATCGCGGCCATCAGCAGATATTCGGCGGCCAGCTCCAGATTGTGTTTGCGGATTTGTTCGACGTATTCCAGATATTGCAGTGTGACCTGCGCCATCGGGATATCGAGGATGTTGAAATTTTGTTTGCGGATCAGATACAGCAGCAGATCGAGCGGCCCCTGAAAGGCTTCCAGGAATACTTCAAGCGCGTCCGGCGGGATGTATAAATCGATCGGTAGTTTGAACAGCGGCTCACCGTACAGCTTGGCAAAGGCAACGCCGTCGATCACATTCGGCGTTGTGTCTGTTCGCGTGGCCAGAGCCAGGGCAGTATCCGACAGATCGACATCGTCGGTCACCGTGTCGGTGGCCCTATTCATGCTCATTGCGGTGCTTATTTGTTCTGATAAACGTAAGGCTGCTGCTTCACGCGCGAGCTTTTTTCGCGCTCGCTGTTATCCAGATTGATTGGTGTCTTGTCCCATAGCAGAGCGCGGCCTGCGCGCTGCTCTTCTTCCAGGTTCGGGTTATTTTTCTTCAGTTCGGCGATGAACTTGGTTGCTTCCGATTCATACAACTGAAATTGCTTGGTGAAAGACATGAGATTTACCAATGAAAAGAGGAGTTGGGGCTATTCTACAGGAAGCTGATCAACGTACCCGCATGCCGGGTTCTGCGCCCGGCCACGGCGTGAGGATGTAAATGCCGGGATT
The DNA here is from genome assembly GCA_028291765.1 of Herbaspirillum sp. Lineage (GTDB taxonomy): Bacteria > Pseudomonadota > Gammaproteobacteria > Burkholderiales > Burkholderiaceae_D > Herbaspirillum. Next base: position 9,998 of record JAQGNR010000256.1, on the reverse strand, counting down.
GGCCTTCTCGTCGGCGGCCGATGCTGCCAGCACCATGCCCTCGGAGACGCCGAATTTCATTTTGCGCGGCGCAAGATTGGCGACCATGATGGTGAATTGGCCGATCAGTTGCGCCGGCTGATAGGCCGATTTGATCCCTGAAAACACATTGCGCAGCCGGCCTTCGCCGACATCCAGCGTCAGGCGCAGCAATTTGTCCGACCCTTCGACTGCCTCGCAATTGACGATTTTGGCGATGCGCAGATCGACCTTGGCGAAGTCGTCGATTTTGATTTCGGGGGCGAGGGCTTCGATCGCATGGTCCGGCGCTGCATTTTCGGCGGGAACATCTGCCGTAGCTGCTGTATCAGCTGCCGGCGCTTCGAATAGCGCATCCAGCATTTTCGGTTCGACCCGGGTCATCAGATGGGCATACTGTTTGATTTGATGATTTTGCGGCAGCGGCGTCCCAATGTCGTTCCATTGCAGTGGCGCAATACTCATAAAGTCTTCGACTGCTGCGGCTAGTTGCGGCAGCACCGGCTTCAAATAGAGCGTCAGGATGCGGAAGGCTTCCAGCAGGCGGCTGCAGACTTCGTGCAGTTGCGCGGTGTGGACCGGGTCTTTGGCGAGTTCCCACGGCTTGTTGGCGTCGACATAGGCATTGATCAGATCGGCCTGTTCCATGACGGCGCGCAGTGCTTTGCCGAATTCGCGGTGCTCGTAGAAATTTTGTATGTCATGGCCTGCCGCGCGCAGACGCAGCAGGAATGCATCCTCGGATGTGGCCCAGTCCATGCTGAGATGGCCATCGAAGCGCTTGCTGATAAACCCGGCGGCGCGGCTGGCGATATTGACGTATTTGCCGATCAGATCGGCATTCACGCGTGCGATGAAATCGTCGGGATTGAAATCGATATCTTCGACCTTGGCGCTTAATTTTGCGGCAATGTAATAACGCAGCCATTCAGGATTCATGCCGATATCCAGATAGCGCAGCGGCGAGATGCCGGTGCCGCGCGATTTCGACATTTTTTCGCCGCTCACGGTAATGAAGCCGTGCGCAAAAACATTGTTTGGCACTTTACGGCCGGCAAAATGCAGCATCGCAGGCCAGAACAGCGCGTGGAAATAGGTAATGTCCTTGCCGATGAAATGATATTGCTCGGTGTCCGGCGCGGCAATGAATTCGTCGAAGCTGCGCAATTCGCCGTATTTCTCTTTCGGGCCGCCTTTTTCGAAGTAATTTTTCAGCGATGCCAGATAGCCGATAGGGGCATCCAGCCAGACATAAAAATACTTGCCCGGCGCATCCGGAATTTCAATCCCGAAATAGGGCGCATCGCGGCTGATATCCCAATCGCCCAGGCCGCTCTCGCTTTCCAGCCATTCTCTGGTTTTATTGGCCACTTCCGGTTGCAGGCGGTGATCGTTCAATGCCCATTGGCGCAGAAAATCGACGCAGCGTTGATCGGATAAGCGGAAAAAGAAATGTTCGGACGATTTCATGACCGGCGTTGCGCCCGACAGCGTCGAGTACGGATTGATCAGGTCGGTAGGCGCATAGACCGAGCTGCAGACTTCGCAGGAATCGCCGTACTGATCCTTGGCGCCGCATTTCGGGCATTCGCCTTTGATGTAGCGATCCGGCAGGAACATGTTTTTGACCGGATCGAAAAATTGATCGATGGTTTTGGTCGTGATCAGCTTGGCGTCGTCGCGCAGGCTGCGATAGATATCCCGCGACAATATTTCATTTTCAACGCTATCGGTCGAGTGCCAGTTATCGAACGCGATATGAAAGCCATCCAGATATTGTTTGCGCCCGGCCGCGATATCGGCGACGAACTGCTGCGGCGTAATCCCGGCTTTTTCGGCCGCGATCATGATCGGCGCGCCATGCGCATCGTCGGCGCCGACAAAGTGCACTTGACGCATCTGACCGGCATCCTGTTGCATGCGCTGGAACCGTACCCAGATATCGGCCTGGATGTATTCCATGATGTGGCCGATGTGGAAGGCGCCGTTTGCGTAGGGCAGGGCGGTGGTGACGAAAAGTTTGCGGGGGGCTGCGGTGCTCAATATTGTGCTCATCTGTAAAGGCTGCGGGCATGCCGTCAACGACGGGGTAGTCACGAAAAAGGCTAATTTTAGCAGTGCGGCGGCGATTCGCGTCGGTTTCCTTGGGTTTGTCCTGGGTCAATAACTAAATCGCCATATTGGTTTAGACTAGCGCCCATATAAGGAGAGCAATTCATGAGTATGACGATGGAAACCGTACAGGCGGCGTTAAGCGCTGTAATTGACCCAAACACCGGCCGCGACCTGCTGAGCAGCAAATCGGCCAAAAATATCAAAATCGACGGCGCCAATGTGTCGCTGGACGTCGAACTCGGTTATCCGGCCAAAAGCCAGATCGAGCCGATCCGCAGCGCCGTTACAGCGGCATTGCAGGCGCTGCCCGGCGTGCAGCAAGTCAATGCCAATGTCTATGCCAAAATCGTCGCGCATGCAGTGCAGCGCGGCGTCAAACTGAAATCCAGCGTCAAGAACATTATTGCAGTGGCGTCCGGCAAGGGCGTGGTCGTCAAATCGACTACTTCGGTCAATCTGGCGCTGGCGCTGGCCGCCGAGGGTGCGCAGGTCGGGATTCTGGATGCCGATATCTACGGTCCTTCGCAACCGTTATTGATGGGACTGGCCGGTGAACGGCCGTCCAGCACGGACGGCAAGACCATGGAGCCGCTGGAAAATTACGGTCTGCAAGTATCGAGCATCGGCTTTATGGTCAATCAGGATGAGCCGATGGTATGGCGCGGTCCGATCGTCACGCAAGCCTTGCAGCAACTGCTGGACCAGACCAACTGGCGCGATCTGGATTATCTGATCGTCGATATGCCGCCCGGCACCGGCGATATCCAATTGACGCTATCGCAGAAGGTACCGGTGACCGGCGCGGTGATCGTCACCACGCCGCAGGACATTGCGTTGCTGGATGCGCGCAAGGGTCTGAAAATGTTTGAAAAAGTCGGCATTCCGATTCTGGGCGTGGTTGAAAACATGAGTACGCATATTTGTTCCAATTGCGGGCATGCCGAGTCGATTTTCGGCAGTGGCGGCGGCGAAAAAATGTGCGCCGACTACGGTGTCGATTTTCTGGGCGGCCTGCCGCTGACCATGTCGATCCGCGAGCACGCCGATCAGGGCAAGCCGACGGTGGTGGCCGATCCGGACGGCCAGATCGCGGCGATCTATAAAACCATTGCGCGCAAAATCGCAGTCAAAGTGGCCGAGAAGGCGCGCGACATGAGCAGCAAATTCCCGACGATTGTGATTCAGAACGATTGAGAGGAATATTACTAGTCGTCCTTGCAGCGATGAATGGTTATCATCGCTGCAAGGAGGATTTGAAATGAGTTCTAATTGTTTATCGGCAGGGCGCTTGAAATTGACGGAAAAGACGATGAGGATGGGCAACATGGACACTCGCGTTAAAAATCTGGAAGACGATTTCGGCGGATTGAAAACCGATATCGCTGTGATTAAATCCAATTATGCGACGAAGGCCGATATAGCCAACGCAAAGACCGCCATCATTATGTGGGTCGTTAGTGCTGTGTTGCTGGCTCAGGTATTTCCAGTAATTTTGGAAAAATTCGGCATATAAAGTCCTTCATTTAGCGGCCCCCTTCTGTGGAGACGGTCATACGGCAGAACCACGGTAAAATACGTTTTTAGCTTTTATACGGCTTTGGTAATCCAAGGCCGTTTTTATTCATCATGACAGCAGCTCCGACCCAAGTCCGTACCCGTTTCGCTCCCAGCCCCACCGGTTATCTCCATCTCGGCGGCGCGCGCACCGCGCTGTTCTCATGGGCCTACGCGCGCCGTTTCGGCGGCACCTTCATCTTGCGCATCGAAGATACCGATCTGGAGCGTTCGACGCCGGCGGCGGTGCAGGCCATTATCGACGGCATGCAATGGCTGGGCCTGGCGCATGACGAAGGGCCGTTTTATCAGATGCAGCGGATGGAGCGCTATCGGGAAGTCATCGCCGGCATGCTCAAAGACGGCACTGCTTATTATTGTTATTCATCGCCGCAGGAAGTCGAAGCGATGCGCGAAAAACAACGCGCCGCCGGTGAAAAGCCGCGTTACGACGGCACCTGGCGTCCGGAGCCCGGCAAAACCTTGCCGGCAATTCCAGCCGAGCGCAAGCCGGTGGTGCGCTTCAGGAATCCGCTGGACGGCGATGTCAGTTGGGACGATGTCGTCAAAGGCGTTATCACGATTTCCAACCGCGAAATGGACGATCTGGTGATCGCCCGGCCCGACGGTACGCCGACTTATAACTTCTGTGTCGTAGTCGACGATTGGGACATGCAGATCACGCATGTGATCCGCGGCGACGATCATGTCAATAACACACCGCGTCAAATCAATATTCTCAAGGCGCTGGGCGCCACGTTGCCGCTGTACGGCCACTTGCCGATGATCCTCGGTTCCGATGGCGACAAGATGTCGAAGCGGCATGGTGCGGTCAGTGTCATGGATTATCCGGCGCAAGGTTATTTGCCGGAAGCGGTGTTGAATTATCTGGCGCGCCTGGGCTGGAGCCACGGCGACGAAGAAGTGTTTTCGATGGAACAGTTTTGCGCCTGGTTCGATCTGGATCATTTGTCGAAATCGCCGGCGCAGTTCAATCCGGAAAAGCTGGCCTGGCTGAATAATCATTACATCAAACTGGCCGATAACGACCGGCTGGCAAGCCTGGTCAAGCCGATCATGGCAAAGGACGGCGCCCTATTTGGCGAGGGCGCACCGGATCTGCCGCAAGTGCTGGCTGCATTGAAGGAACGCGCCCACACCCTGGTCGAACTGGCGGCTGCCGCGATGATGTTTTATCGTCAGCCGGCGCCGGATGCCGCGTTGCTGGCGCAGCACGTCACGGATGCAATCAAACCTGCGCTGGCCGATTATGCGCAGCAATGCGCCAGCGTCGAATGGAATAAAGAAGCGCTGACCGCCATGTTGAAACAAGTGCTGGCGCAACACGGCCTGAAAATGCCGCAACTGGCGATGCCGTTGCGGCTGATCGTGGCGGGGCAATTGCAGACGCCGGCGATCGATCTGGTGCTTGCGTTGTTCGGCCGCGATGTCGTGTTGCAACGACTCAAGCCATATCTGGATTAATCCGCTTAATAAATTTACATAGCTAATAAAACATTGCTATAATCTCGTCTCTTCGCATCTGGGGGGTATAGCTCAGCTGGGAGAGCGCTTGCATGGCATGCAAGAGGTCAGCGGTTCGATCCCGCTTACCTCCACCAGTCAAAGCAGATTGCGTTCGGTTGTTTCAGGTTGGTTTTTGATGAAGCGGCAGCAAGATCGGCAGTAAATGTGATCGCGAAGAGTTACAGTCCATCAGGCTGTAAGAGATTTAAGCAGGTAGTAGCAAGACAATTGTCCCCATCGTCTAGAGGCCTAGGACATCACCCTTTCACGGTGAGTACAGGGGTTCGAATCCCCTTGGGGACGCCATGGTTTTCAGTGCACAGGCCTACTGTGTGAAGTTTGAAAACGGCGTCACTGAAATACAAGACAATTGTCCCCATCGTCTAGAGGCCTAGGACATCACCCTTTCACGGTGAGTACAGGGGTTCGAATCCCCTTGGGGACGCCAGTTGAACCGGCGTCATGCCGGTAAAAAAATCCACACTTTTGTGTGGATTTTTTTTTGCCCGCTCGCTATTACTATTGGCGGCGCAGCAATTCTCCGCTACCGTGCAATAAACCAATGCAAACAAGCGGAGATGCCATGACCAACAGCTCAGCCCTGACATTCGATATCGATGCGCGTGGCGTTGCCACCATCACGCTCGATCGCCCGCGCTTGCATAACGCTTTCGATGACGAGCTGATCGCGCAATTGATTGCGGCATTGCAACAGGCAGCCGATCATCCAGGCCTGCGCGTGCTGGTGCTGGCGGCAAACGGCAAGTCGTTTTCCGCCGGCGCCGATCTGGGCTGGATGCGGCGCATGGCCGATGCCAGTCGTGCCGACAACCTGCAGGACGCGCGCAAACTGAGCACGCTGATGGAAACATTGGATCGGTTTCCGACGCCGACCATCGTTAAAGTACAAGGCACAGCGATGGGTGGCGGCATCGGCTTGATCGCCTGTTGCGACATTGCACTGGTTGCCGATAGCGCAACGTTTGCGTTGTCGGAAGTCAGGTTGGGATTGGCGCCGGCGGTGATCAGCCCCTACGTGATCGCGAAAATCGGCGCATCCCAGGCGCGCCGCTTTTTTTTGACCGCGGAGCGCTTCTCTGCGCGTCAGGCGCTGGCGATCGGCCTGGTGCACGAAGTGGTCGAGCCCAGTGACCTCGACGCGGCCGTCGCAGCGATGCTGATGATCTTGCTGGCGAATGGTCCGCGTGCGATGCGCGCTGCGAAAGTGCTGGTCAGTTCGTTTGCCGCGTCGCGGGGCTCCGCTGTCTTGCGCGCGACTAATGCCGGCGTGATTGCCGATTTGCGCGCATCGGAAGAAGGAAGGGAGGGCCTGCGCGCATTTCTGGAAAAGTCGCAGCCCGCGTGGGTCGTCTAGTGCAGACGAAAAAAAACGCTGCGGAAAAATCGGCAGCGTTTTTTGTCTTCAGATGCAGTTAGTTGCGTATTACGCGTTTGTATTCGTTGGTACGCGTATCGATTTCAATCATGTCGTCCTGGCTAACGAACAACGGCACCATCACAGTGTGGCGATGCGCTTCAATCGGATTTTCGATCTTGGCTTCTTTCAGGACGTTGCCCGAAGTGTTGCCTTTAACCGCCGGTTCCGAGTAAACGATTTGGCGAACGATGGTTGTCGGCAGTTCGACCGAAATTGCTTTGCCGTCGTAAAAAACAGCTTCGCATTCCATGCCGTCTTTCAGATAGTTCAGGGCATCGCCCAGATTCTCGCCTTCGATTTCAAATTGTTCGTAATCGGCGTCCATGAATACATACAGCGGATCGGCGAAATAAGAATAGGTCACCGCTTTTTTGTCGAGGACAACTACGTCAAACTTGTCGTCGCCGCGGAAAACGTTTTCCTGAGGGCTGTTGGTCAGAAGATTTTTCATCTTCCATTTGTAGGTGAAGCCCGTGCGGCTTGAACCATTGACATCAGAGCGCAAAATGATCATGGGTTTACTGTCAACCATAATGATGTTGCCGACGCGAACTTCTTTTGCAGGTTTCATAGCCATAGCGAATAAACGTAAAAAGTAGGTTGCACAAAAACCGTTTGCGGCCTACCGGAAAAAATACCGCAAGCCAACGTAGGATTGAATTTTAAATTGCGTTAAAAATTAGCCGTGTATTTTAACCTATTTTTGAATCACGCCGACGAATCATGTCGACTTAACCGTTTCTGCAAACCGCAGTAAATTGGACGCCAAGTCGCCATTTGCCAATAATTGGCTCTGCCAAGCTATGGACACGGCGGCAATTTTTTGCATGTCTGCTTCAAATGAAGACCATATTGCGGCCCAGTCGATGGTGTCGTTTGTTTCTTTTGTGGCGGCATTCCAGGCTAGCGACAATGCAATCAGATTGTCTGTCTCTGCTGTATTTGCGGTATTTGCCGTACTTGCCGCACTTGCCGTATAGGCTTGCAAAAAAGCATTCAATTTAATGTGATGCAAGTCCTTGTCTTGCGGATAGATGTGCCAGATAAACGGATGCCCGGCCCACTGCGCGCGGACGAAGGAATCTTCGCCTCGCACAAAATTGAGGTCGCAGGCCCACAGCAATTTGTCGTAGTCAGGCTGCGGCATAAAGGGCAGCACGCGCACTGTCAGCGCGCCGCGGGTCATGCTGGCGCCGGCCGTTGCAGCTTGTCCGAGAAAAGTTTGAACGGCATCGGTGGCAACGCCTTCCGGCACCAGGCAGGCAATCGCCTTGTCATTGCTTTGCCATGCTGCAAATAAGTCGGAAATTGGCGCCTGCGGGTAGCAAAACAAGGATACTTTCAAGGCGGCCATCTCTGCCGGCGTGACGCCGAATTGCCCGAGAAAAGCGGCCATCCCGGCTCGATCGCGCTGGAATGCCTGGCGCTGTTGCGCCAATCCAGATTCAAGCAGCAGGCCTCCGGTGCGGCTGGTGAAGCCGGGAAAGAAAAAATACTTTGTCAAAGGCAGCGATGAATGGGGTGACGACAAGGTATGGCAGCCTTCCACCCATGTTTCCGCGGTAAGCCCTTCCAGATTCAGCCATACGGGAGGCGGCGTACGCTGCGACATCGCCGTAATGTAAGCGGGCGGGATGTCGCAGGCAAAAAATTCAATCACGATATCGGCAATGTCACTGCTTGCAAACATACCGTCTTGATCGCGCCAGTGCCGGATCGTCACAGCGCCGATCTGCTGACTCTCGCATTCGATGGCAACTTCCGGGCAAATCCGCTGGAAGCTGCGCAAATCGTCGACCCACAAGGTCACGGCGATGCCATGTTCCCGCGTCAGTTGCTGGGCCAGCCGCCAGCAGATCCCGATGTCGCCATAGTTGTCGACGACTTTGCAAAACAGGGCCAGCGATGTTGTTTCATGGGCTTGCGGGAGCATGTTCGGATGCATTTTCGGATGCTTCAAGATTCAAATTTCGACGGTAATCGACGTTCATATCCGGCTGTGTTGCATTTTGCCGTGTAGTGCAATTACGCCTCAGCATGATACAGGACGATGCGAATGACCGATGGCCCGCATCGCAGCGTTTTCCGCGCTTTTAAATTATTAACAATTAAATTGCTTGCAATGTTATTTTTGACGATGTAATATTCGTTTCATGTCAACGTCCAGCAAAAAATCAGCCGGTAACACAGGCGCCGTCATCCAGGCCGATCAAGCCTTGCTGCTGGACAATCAACTGTGTTTTGCGATGTATTCCGCTTCGCTGGCGATGACAAAGTCGTATAAAAAGATTTTGAAGGATCTCGATCTGACCTATCCGCAATACCTGGTCATGATGGTGTTATGGGAACAGGACGGCATGATCGTCTCCGAACTCGGTAAGCGCCTTTATTTGGATTCCGGTACTTTGACACCATTGTTGAAGCGTATGGAAAGCATGGGTTTATTGCATCGTCAGCGCGATACAGCAGATGAGCGCCGGGTAGCGGTGAAGCTGAGCGATCAGGGCAGGGCATTGAAACGGCGCGCACAGGCAATTCCTGAAAAAATAGGCTGTCTGTTGCCGGAAATGTCGCGCATCATCGCCATTCGCGACGAATTAAACGTAGTGCGCGATAAGTTGCAGGCGCAGTTGGAAGAGTAGGGCATCGCTGTAGCAAGCAAATAAAAGCAAGCAAGTAAGGCAAGTTCAGTAAAGTAATATTTAAGTTGCTCACAATTTAATTGTTGTAAATTATTTGCCGTTTTTAGCAAACCTGATTCAGCGGACACGCCGGACGCTGCTTCTTTTTCTCTCATACCGGCTTTAAAGGAAAACATCATGAAAGTCGAAAAAGTCTTATATACCGCACAAGCTACTACCACCGGTGGCCGCGATGGCCGCTCCGTATCTTCGGACAAAGTACTGGACATCAAACTGAGCACACCAAAAGAACTGGGTGGCGCCGGTGGCGACGGCACCAATCCAGAACAATTATTTGCGGCTGGTTATTCGGCCTGCTTCATCGGCGCCACCAAGCTGGTCGCCAGCCAGCAAAAGCTCGCATTGCCGGCAGATTTCAGCATCACGGCCAGCGTCGGCATCGGCCAGATTCCAAACGGTTTCGGTCTGGATATCGAACTGGCGATTTCGCTGCCGGGTCTGGAGCGCGAAGTGGCGCAGGCGCTGATCGAAAAAGCGCATCAGGTTTGCCCATATTCGAACGCTACCCGCGGCAACGTGGATGTGCGTTTAAAACTGGTGTAAGCAAATTCAATTAAGGCAACGCTGATTAAGCGCCATGGGCGGCGCCGGGGCGGATCAGGGCGTCGTGTCCTTCCCCGGGGCGTAAAAGGCTCTGTCGACCT
>JAQGNR010000255.1 GCA_028291765.1 Herbaspirillum sp. | reverse complement strand
CTTGAGCGCCAGGATCACCAAGTCCTGCGGCCCCGCTTCGGCGTAATCGTCGGTCGCCTTGACGTTGGCGGCGACGTGTTCCGAACCGTCTTCCATGATGAGTTTAAATCCGTTGCGGCTGATCGCTTCGCGATTTGCGCCGCGCACGATGAAGGTCACATCTTCACCGGCCAAAGCCAGCTTTGCGCCGACATAGCCGCCAATGGCTCCCGCCCCTACTATTGCGATTTTCATGATTGCTCCGTACGACTATTTATGAAATGCGTTCTATTCGAAGCGATTACTGAGTTTTCCAATGCCCTCAATCTCGACTTCGACCGTGCTGCCCGGCTTCATCGACCCCACGCCGACAGAAGTGCCGCACAAGATGATGTCGCCGCAATGCAATGTCATGTCCTGCGAAATCAGGCTGACCAATTGCGCCACCGAAAACAGCATGTCGCTGATCGGATAGTCTTGCCGTATGTCGCCGTTCAAAATGGTCTTGACCGTCAGCGTAGCCGGGTCCAGGCCGCTCGCCACAACCGGGCCGAACGGACAAAATGTATCGAAACCTTTAGCCCGCACCCATTGCGCAAAAGAAGGGTCGCGGTTCAGAATATCGGCCACTGTGACATCATTGGCACAGGTGTAGCCGAACACATACTGCAGCGCATCAGCTTCGGATACGTGCTTGGCCTGCCGGCCGATCACAATTCCCAATTCACCCTCAAAGACAACTTTGCCTTCAGAGGACGGCTTGCGGATGATCTCGCCCGGATTCAGATAAGAATTCGGCGACTTGATCAAATACAGGGGCTCAGGCGGCCTGGATAAATTCAGCTTGGCGCTGAGCGCACCGAAGTTATTCCATAGTGCAATGATTTTGCTAGGCTGAGTCGGCATCAAAAGCCTGACATCCGCCAGATTTACAGTCGAACCGGATGGCGTCGGTTCATCGTACATTACGCCATCCCACACCTGAATTTGCTCACCTTCCAATGTTCCGAAGCGAGTTTTACCCTGATGCTCAAATCGCACCCAGCGCTGTATCATTTCTATCTTCCTTGAAAACGATGATCGGGATGGGTCTCCTACCCGATCATCAAGATTATGGTACAGCGCCCGAGTGAGCCTGCTGTTACCTGTCAGCTTGTTTTATGATCCCGCAACATGCCGCTGTCCAACGGGGTACTGCTTCTTGCCATTGCTGCTGCATTGATACCATCCTGGGCATTGGCGCTCTCGATGAAACGTTTGCGCCATGGCTTCAGAATAGCGATTGCCGAAATGGCCGCCGCTATCGTAATAACCGAAGCTGCGATGAATACACGATCCCAATTACCGTTGGCCGACAATACGGAGGCCAGCGGAACCAGCAAGGATGCGGTGCCCTTTGCGGTATAGAGCGTACCGGCGTTGCCGGCGGCAAACTTAACACCGAAGGTATCGGCGCAAATGGCTGGGAAGATCGAGAAAATTTCGCCCCAGAACAGGAACACCAGTGCGGCAAACGTCATGAAAGCGATTGGATCGTGACCGAATTTCATCAAACCGAGCATCGCCAGGCCTTCACCGAGGAAAACGATGAACATGGTATTTTCGCGACCCAGACGGTCGGAGATAAAACCGCATAAAGGGCGGGTAAAGCCGTTGGCAAGATTATCGATCGATAAAGTCATTGTCAGCAGTGGCAGGGAGACGCCCAGCAAGGTGATTGGCAATTTGGCCAGACCATAATCCTTGGCGATTGGACCGATTTGCGCTGTGGCCATCAAACCACCGGCAGCTACCGCCACAAACATCACATAGATCAGCCAGAAAATCGGCGTTTTGATCATTTTCCCTGTGCTGTAATCAACCTTGGTCGTCACCACTCTGGCTTTGGCCTGAACGCCTTTTGGCGGCACGGGCCTGAGCATGAACAACGCCAGAATGAAGATACAGACGCCTTGGCCAATACCGAAAAACATGAAGGCCTGTTCATATCCCGAAGTTTGAATCATGTTCGCAATCGGGATCACGGTAACTGCTGCACCGGCGCCGAAGCCCGCTGCCGTCAAACCGGCAGCCAGACCGCGCTTGTCCGGAAACCATTTCAGCGCATTGCCGACACAAGTGCCGTACACACAACCGGCGCCGATACCGGCAATGACGGCCGCTGTGTACAATTCTGCCAACGTCGTTGCATTGGCGTCGATGACCCAGCCCAGCCCGGCGAATATCGCACCGGCGGCAATCACAGGACGCGGCCCGAACTTATCGACCAGATACCCTTCGATAGGTACCAGCCAAGTTTCAACCAGGATAAAAATGGCAAACGATAATTGAATGGCTGACATACCCCAGTCAGCATGTTTGGCGCTCATCGGATTGACGAACAATGTCCAGGCGTATTGAAGATTGGCAACCAGGCCCATGCAAATGATGCCGAAAACCAACTGAACCCAGCGGTTACCCCAACTTTTACTATAAGCATCGCCCGGATCGGCGAGGTGGCTCGGATGATTCATGAAAGGTGTCTCCTAATTTTTTTAAGATATACAGCGTGCCCATGACTATTTTCGTCATTTGTTTCTGAGCACGTCTGAGCACGCCTAATACCTAAGTGCCCACCCCCGTAAGGATGAGCGCCGTTGCCATCAAACGCAATTTATACCAGGTCCGAAATATCCTTTCCCGGATGCCCGGCTCACCGATCAAGTAACAGCCAAAGCTGACTCGAAGGGCTTAAAATTGCCTGTTACATAACACTATCAAGGCGCGGTACAAACAATCCAAGTCCCGATAGATGGTTAGATTGTAAAGAACCGCATAGCGATATCCTTGACCGCGGTTAAGTTTTGACAACGACAATAATATACGTTCAATCGAAAAATTCTGTGGGCGGCATAAAGCCTAATCGCGGGCCCGATTGCGGGCCCAAACGAGCCGGTAAGCCGCCCGTCCGTCGGTCCTTATACGCCGACTTGGTCTTGGTGAATTTCAGCCCAATTAATGGGGGCGCCGCCCTTGCAACCCTCGGCGGTCATTGCTTCATAGCAACGTTCTTTTGCGGTCTCGACTGCATCGATCAGGAAATCCGCGTCATAAGCTTTCAACAGATGCGGCTGATAAGTTTCCACGTATTGACGAAGACGCGCACGCTCTGCATCATGATCCAGCACGGATGGATAGATTTTTCCGTCCCAATGCCATCTCAGACCGAGTTCGTAAAATGCGGCGTTATAAGCGTTACGATGAATATCGACTGCATCTGCAGCTACATCGGCGGCAGTATGGCGATCAATTTTCTTATCAAACATAGTCGTCTCCTTAAGAACACTTTGCTGAACATCTGCTCCACGTTATTCCAGAGCACGACATCATCGTATGATCAAAAAACAATTAGGTATAGTTAATGTTTTTATGCATAATCATTAGTTACCATTAATACATAGATACCTATGAAAAACGCTACTTTGCGTCAGTTAAAAGTGTTTGAAGCGGTCGCGCGCCACCTGAGTTATTCGCGCGCGGCAGAAGAACTATTTTTGACCCAACCCGCGGTATCGATCCAGATCAAAACACTGGAAGGCCATGTCGGGCTGGCGCTGTTTGAACAACTCGGCAAGAAAATCTATCTGACGCCGGGCGGTGCCGAGCTATTGCATCACAGCCGCGCCATCATTCAACAATTTCGGGAAGCCGAAGACGCGCTGACGCAATTCAAGGGCATCTCCGGCGGACAACTCAACGTGGCCGTGATCAGCGCCGGCGATTATTTTTTCCCGCGCCTGCTGGTCGAATTTGCACGCCGCCATCCGGGCGTAAAACTCAATCTCACGGTACATAACCGCGAGCAATTGCTGGCGGAACTGGCGAACAACCTGACCGATATTTCGGTCATGGTGCGCCCGCCCCTGGAGATGGACACCACCAACGAATCCTTCGCACCGCATCCCTATGTCATCGTCGCGCCGCCGAATCATCCTTTGGCGGGCAAGAAAAAAATACCGATGTCGGTACTCCTACGCGAACCGTTCGTGGTGCGCGAAAAAGGATCGGATACCTGGAATTCGATGGAGGACGGTTTCGGCGAACATTTGAAGGACATCCATATCGCCATGGAAATCAGGAGTACGGAAACCATCAAGCAAGCCGTCATCGCGGGCATCGGCATCGGCTTTCTTTCCGCCCATACCATCAGCCTGGAGCTGCAGGCCGGCAGCCTGGTGGTGCTGGATGTGGAGAACTTCCCGGTGATGCTCAATTGGTACGTTGTACATCGAAGAAACAAACGGCTGCCGCCGGTGGCGCTCGCCTTCAAGAATTTTCTGCTGAGCGATGGTGCAGAGCTAATCGATAAAATGATGCCGTTTAAAGTGAAACCCGAAGTAAAGCCCGAAGTACCAACCGGCGTAAAACCTGTAAAACCCAAAGCAAAACCCCGAGCCCAAAAAAAAGCCGGCTTAAAGCCGGCTATCAAAGGGCAATAAAAAAACGTCCGTTATCCCTTGGCGATCTCATGGTTGGACATCAGTTCGATCGCGCGGCACAGCGCCGAGTGATCGAGTCCGCTCATGCCATGTGCAGCGCAGGAGTTCATCAATTCTTGCGCTGTAGCGGTATTAGGCAACGAGATGCCGAGCGTCTTCGCACCTTGCAGCGCGAGGTTCAAATCTTTTTGATGCAGCTCGATGCGGAAGCCCGGATTGAAAGTCCGCTTGACCATCCGTTCGCCATGCACTTCAAGAATGCGCGATGCAGCAAAACCGCCCATCAATGCCTGACGCACCTTGGCTGGATCGGCGCCCGCCTTGGATGCAAACAGCAAAGCTTCGGCCACCGCCTGAATATTCAATGCAACGATGATCTGATTGGCGACCTTGGTAGTTTGTCCATCGCCGTTACCGCCGACCAGCGTGATGTTTTTACCCATCAGCTCAAACAGCGGCTTGACCTTCTCAAAGGCGCCTTCCGGTCCGCCCACCATAATGGTCAGCGATGCGGCCTTGGCGCCGACTTCACCGCCGGAGACCGGCGCATCCAGATAGTCGCAACCGAGCTTGTTGATTTTCTTGGCGAACTCCTTGGTCGCCATCGGCGAAATCGAACTCATATCGACCACGATCTTGCCGCTGGAAAGGCCCCCTGCCACGCCGTTTTCGCCGAATAATGCTGCATCCACGTGCGGCGTATCGGGCACCATCACGATGATGATATCGGCACGCTTGGCGACATCGGCAGCAGAAGTGCACGCTGTGGCGCCGCCTTCCAGCAAGGCTGCCGGCGGCTGTTTGATGTCATACACAAACAGCTTATGTCCGCCGCCTTGCAAATTGGCCGCCATCGGCGCGCCCATGATACCCAAACCAATAAATCCAATGTTCGACATAATGTTCTCCAGTTATTTTTGCTGCTATTTATTTAATTTGATGATCCGCACGCCAGTGCAGACCCTCAACCGTGCCGGCCTTCGGTTTGTATTCACAACCGATCCAGCCGTCGTAGCCGATTTCATCGAGCATCTTGAAAATATAGCGATAATTGATTTCGCCGGTGCCCGGTTCAAAGCGTCCCGGATTGTCGGCCAACTGGATATGTTTGATCATCGGCAGATTCGCCTTGATGGTCGCCGCCAGTTCGCCCTCCATCCGCTGCATGTGATAAATATCGTATTGATCGAATAAATTATCGGAGCCGGTTTCTTTGATGAGGTTCATCGCCTGCTTCGTGCCCGACAGATAAAAGCCGGGAATATCGAAGGTATTGATCTGCTCGATCAATAAACGGACACCCACTTTTTTCAGCTCATCCGCAGCAAATTTCAAATTGCTCACGACAGTGGCATGGACTTTCTCCGCGTCGACGCCTTTGGGGGTGATCCCGACCAGGCAATTGAGTTGCTTCACGCCCAATGCCTTGGCATAACGGATCGCCTCGCCGACGCCATCCTGAAATTCGCCGACGCGATCGGGAAGGCAAGCAATACCGCGCTCGCCTGCTTCCCAGTTACCGGCCGGCAGATTGTGCAGGACCAGATCCAGTTGCAGGTAATTGAGCCGGTCGGCGATTTGATCCGCATGAAACGCATACGGGAATAAAAATTCGACCCCCTGGAAGCCGGCCCGGGCGGCCGCATCGAAGCGCTCCATAAATGGGACTTCATTAAAAAGCATGGTCAGGTTTGCTGCTAATTTCGGCATGATTTTTCCTGTTCGAAATGAATGGTTAACAAGTATCGCCTAACTTCGGCCGCCTTACTTGACGTCCAACACTTCATTGAACTCGTTAATGGCATCGATATCCGTTCCCATCGCGATGTTGGTGACGCGTTCGAGGATGACTTCCACCACCACCGGCACGCTGTACTGTTTCATCAATTCGCGCGCCTTCTCGAAGGCAGGAATGATATCGGCCGGTTTGAAGACACGGATCGCCTTGCAACCCAGGCCTTCGACCACTGCAACGTGATCCACGCCATAACCATTGATTTCGGGTGCATTGATGTTCTCGAACGCCAGTTGCACACAGTAATCCATTTCGAAACCGCGCTGCGCCTGACGGATCAGGCCGAGGTAGGAATTGTTCACCAGGACGTGGATATACGGCAGCTTGAATTGCGCGCCGACGGCCAATTCTTCAATCATGAACTGGAAATCGTAATCGCCCGAGATCGCGACGATATCGCCGGTCGGATCCGATGCGCGCACGCCCAGCGCGGCTGAAATTGTCCAGCCCAAAGGACCGGCCTGGCCGCAGTTGATCCAGTGCCGTGGATGATAAACATGCAGGAATTGGGCGGCCGCGATCTGCGACAGGCCGATACTCGCAACGTAACGCACGTCCTTGCCGAAGAAGCGATTCATCTCTTCATACACGCGCAATGGCTTGACCGGCACATCATCGAAATCGGTACGGCGCAACATGGTGCGTTTGCGCTCCTGGCATTCGCCCAGCCAGGCGGAACGATCTTTCAATTTACCGGCAGCCTTCCATTCGCGCGCCACTTCGACAAACAATTCCAGGGCGACGCCGGCATCGGAAACGATACCGTAATCAGGGCCGAAGACGCGCCCGATCTGGGTCGGTTCGATATCGACGTGAACAAACTTGCGCTCTTTGGTAAACACTTCAACCGAACCGGTATGCCGATTGGCCCAGCGATTGCCGATGCCCAGCATGAAATCGGACGCCAGCACCGTGGCATTGCCGTAGCGATGGCTGGTCTGCAACCCGGCCATACCGGCCATTTGCGGATGATCGTCCGGGATCGAGCCCCATCCCATCAAGGTCGGAATCACCGGCACGCCGACGATTTCGGCAAACTCGACCAGCAACTTGGAAGCATCTGCATTGATGATGCCGCCGCCGGCGGTGATCAATGGACGCTGTGCGTCGTTGAGCATTCCCAGCGCTTTCTCGATCTGCGCGCGCGAAGCTTTCGGCTTGTAGACGCCCATAGGCTCATAAGTATCCGGATCGAATTCGATCTGCGCGACCTGCACGTCGAACGGCAAGTCGATGAGCACCGGGCCGGGACGGCCGGAACGCATCAAATGAAATGCTTGCTGGAATACGCGTGGCACCAGTGCCGGCTCACGCACGGTCACGGCCCATTTGGTCACAGGTTTGGCGATCGATTCGATATCGACCGCCTGGAAATCTTCTTTATAAATACGCGCACGGGGCGCTTGGCCGGTGATACATAGAATCGGTATCGAATCGGCCTGCGCGGAATACATACCGGTAATCATGTCGGTGCCGGCCGGACCCGAGGTGCCGATACAGACGCCGATATTACCGGCCTTGGCGCGGGTATACCCTTCGGCCATATGCGAAGCGCCTTCCACGTGACGCCCCAGAATATGCTTGATACTGTTGCGCTTCCTAAGTGCCGAATACAGCGGATTGATGGCCGCACCAGGCACACCGAAGGCCACACTGATGCCCTCTTTTTCCATTACATATACAGCCGCTTCGGCCGCAGTCATTTTTGCCATGTCTCTCTCCTAAAATTTGAACTACCAAAATAAATCCATGCATAGATCCAGATACCGATCTAATTCCTTGTGCCATATTCTGAAACGAAACTTGCCGCTTGATAAGAAGACAAAATATCGCGTTATTCCATACTTAAAGTATGGAATAATTGCTTCTCACTTACTTCTCACGCACTTCTCACTCATTTCTCACTTATTGATATCCGCTCCAATTAATGGACAAGCTCAAACAAATAGAAGCCTTCGTTGACGTAGTCGAAAAAGGCAGCCTCGCGCGCGCGGCGCTGGGGCAGCAAATTACCCCGGTCATGCTGGGGCGTCGCATCGACGCGCTGGAAAAAAGGCTGGGCGTCAAATTGATGCACCGCACCACGCGTCATCTGGCCCTGACCGAGCAGGGATCGATATTTCTGGAATATTGCCGCAAACTGCTCAGCGAACTCGACTATGCGGAGAAAATCGTTTCCGCAGGCCGCCATAAAGCCACCGGCCATTTGATTGTTTCGGCGCCTGCCGCATTCGGACGGCTGCACGTCGCGCCGCATGCGCCGGCTTTTCTGGCCGCGCATCCGAATGTGCAAATTTCGTTCAATCTGACCGATCACGTGATCGATCTGGTGCGTGAAGGCTATGAACTCGGCATCCGTATCGGCGGCGTGATCGATCCCAATTTGGTTGCAGTCAAGCTGGCGACCAACCGGCGCGTGGTCTGCGGCACGCCCGACTATTTCGACCGACTCGGCATTCCGCGCACGCTGGACGATCTGGCCCAGCACAACTGCCTGGCATTCAATATGCAAGGCGGTCAGCAACGCGGCTGGTATTTTCAGAAAGACGGCAAGCCGGTCATCATCAAAGTCAAAGGCAATCTGGATTGCAACGATGGCGAATTATTGCATCGCTGGGCCTGCGAAGGAATCGGCCTGGCGTGGCGTTCAACATGGGAAATCCAGACACAATTACAGGCCGGCGAATTGATTACCGTACTGGACGATTACGCCCTGCCCGAATACGACATCATGGCGGTCTACATGCAACAGCGGCACCTACCGGCCAAAGTGCGCTTTTTCATAGACACATTAAAATCAATTTACGCACAACCGGGATACTGGACACAACCGCGGTCGTAAAAAAGGCAGCGCTGATGAAGCGCCATGGGCGGCCAATTTTCCGGCGGATGTTGTGCGCAGTGAGGTAAAGAAGGGAGGTGGCCGCAGGCCGCCATAAAGCCACCGGCCATTTGATTGTTTCGGCGCCTGCCGCATTC
>JAQGNR010000218.1 GCA_028291765.1 Herbaspirillum sp. | reverse complement strand
GCCACCTCCCTTCTTTACCTCACTGCGCACAAACATCCGCTACAGCCCGCAACAGTCCGCCTTGCCCTTAATTTCGCAAACGGCGGCGTCCATTTAAGTCTCTAAAGAGATCGATGATCAGGGTTCTATTAGCCGGTTTTCCGTGAGTACCATATCAAGGGCGATATCGTGGGCTTCGCCGTCGAACTGCGCGGCGGCGCAGGCATAGGCGATGCCGAGCGTCATCGGACGCGGTATTTGCGCCAATGTACGGTCGTAAAAGCCGCCGCCGTAACCGAGCCGTATGCGCTGTTCATTGAATCCGACGCAAGGAACCAACAAGGCTGCCGGCAGTATTGCGTTCTGTTGAACCGGTACCGCAACGCCGAAGCGGTCTTCGTTCAGGGCGTCGCCCGGCGTCCAAGCCAGAAAGCGCAAGGGCCGGCCGTCGCCATCGATCACCGGCAGCGCCAACTGCACGCCGCGTGCCTGTAAAACCGGATATAGGGGCCGCAAGTCCGGCTCGCCCCGCATTGGCCAATACACCCCCAGCGATGACGGCCGATGCGTTTCCCACCAGCGCATCACGCCCTTTGCAATGGCCGCCGTCGCCGCAGCACACTCTGCCGGCGGCAGCGCGCGCCGGGTGCGCAACAAGGCTTCGCGCAAGCGTGTTTTATCCTTCTTCTTTTCCTCATCTGTTTCACTTTGGTGCGCCTGCATCGCGTGCTATCCTTGCCTGATCTTAGTGGTTTGATCGTTGCGCATCCGGTTTACAGCCTTATTTGCTGCCGATGTATTGCGATCGCCATTGCTTCTATCCAAAGGTTGTAAACATGTCGCTTAAAAAATATTTTCTGGCCGCTGTTTGTCTGACCGGTGCAACGCTTTGTTTCACGGTCGGCGCCGCATCGCAGAATCGCGTTGCTGTGATGGGCACGCCGGACGATCTTTTTTTAGCGCTGCGCGATGCCTCCCGCAACGGCGATCTCGATACCGTCAACGCATTAGCGCCGCGCCTGGCTGATTATGCCATTCCTTCTTATGTCGATTACTACAAACTAAAACCGCGTCTGCGCGATTTACAGGCGCCGCAGTCAGAAATCCGCGATTTTCTGAGCCGTTATGACGGCAGCGCGATTGCCGATCGTCTGCGCAACGACTGGTTGCTGGAATTGGGCAAAGCCGGCGATTGGACCACATTCGACGAGCAATACCCGCTATTTGTGCTGGATGACGACACCCAACTAAAATGCTACGCCTTGACTTCGCGCGCGCTGAAAAACCAGAAAGTCGCCGCCGAAGCACGCGCGTTATTGATCGCGCCGAAAGATTATGGCAGCGCTTGCACCGGCCTGGTCGGCATGCTGGCGCAAAACGAGCAGTTCAGCGGCGACGATCTATGGGCGCAAATCCGGTTGGCTATCGAAGTTGGACAGCCCGCTGTTGCGCGCAGCATTGCGGTATTTACAGATGATGCCGACAACGGCGCCAACGTGCAGCAGGCCATCGATAAACCGGCGCAACTGGTCGCGCGCGGCCCTGGGCGTGGACGGCCGGCGCATGAGTTGTACATCATTGCGTTGGGGCGCATCGCCAAGAGCAATCCGCCACAGGCAGCAGCGTTTCTAACGTCCGGCGGGGAGCGCTTGAGCAAGCAGGAACGGGAATTGGCATGGGCCCAGGTTGCATTGCAATCGGCCATGAAACTGGCGCCGGAATCCATGGATTACTGGCGTAAAACGAAAGATGTAACGCTGTCTGCCGATGGCTATCAATGGAAAGTGCGCAGCGCGTTGCGCGTGGGCGATTGGGGTATGGTACGGAGCACAATCGAATCCATGCCGGCGCAATTGCGCGCCGATCCGGCCTGGATATATTGGCTCGGCCGCGCCTTGAAAGCGGATAACAAACCGGAGGCGGCCCGCAAGGAATTCACGTCGATTGCCGACCAGGCCAATTTTTACGGTCAACTTGCGCTGGAAGAATTGGGCAGTCAGATCGTCGTGCCGCCCAGCCCGGCGCCATTGAGCCTGGCTGACGTGGCGGTGATGCAACAGAATGAAGGATTTCGCCGCGCGCTCAAATTTTACGATCTGAATTTACGCTTCGATGGCTCGCGCGAATGGAATTGGGAATTGCGCAAAATGAATGACAGGCAATTGCTGGCGGCAGCCGAATTTGCGCGTCAGAACGACGTGCTCGACCGCATGGTCAATACCTCGGACCGGACCAGGACCGAAATCGATTTTACGCAGCGCTTTCCGGCGCCGCATCTGGATCAGATGACGCAAAATGTACGTCCGCTCGGCTTGGATATGGCATGGGTTTATGGCTTGATCCGGCAGGAATCGCGTTTTGTTCGCAACGCCCGCTCCCATGTCGGCGCTTCCGGTCTGATGCAAATCATGCCGGCGACTGCAAAATGGGTGGCGCGGAAAATCGGTCTGAGCGGCTTCAGCCCGGATCAGGTCAATGATGTCGATACTAATCTGGTGCTCGGCACCAATTATCTGAATATGGTGCTGGGCAATCTGGATGGTTCGCAGGCGATGGCTTCGGCGGCCTACAATGCCGGTCCCGGCCGGCCGCGCGATTGGCGCGCAACATTGACGCAGCCGGTCGAGGGCGCTATTTTTGCCGAATCGATTCCGTTTAACGAGACGCGTAATTACGTCAAGAATGTGCTTTCCAACGCAACTTATTATGCGGCGCTGTTTGAAAATAAGCCGCAATCGTTGAAAGCGCGGCTGGGTGTCATTACGCCAAAGAGTTCCGAGCCGGCCGACTTGCCGTAAAGATCAAATTGAATGAAATCGAATTGAATCTCATGCAGTGCATTTGCAACGCCTTTTCATCAGGAAACCGACGCCATGCAAAGTACCGAACTAGACCCCGCCCTTGCCGCTTCCCTGAGCGCCGCCGGTAAAAGCAATATAACGCTGGTGATCGGCGATAAAAATTATTCTTCCTGGTCGATGCGGGCGTGGCTGGTGCTGGCGGCGTTCGATATTCCATTCAATGAAATCCTCATTAAACTGGGCCAGCCGGATACCACCACCCGCATCGCCCAATACTCCGCAGCCGGCAAGGTGCCGGTATTGCTGGGCGATGATATTGCGGTGTGGGATTCGCTGGCGATCTGCGAATTTGCTGCAGAACAATTTCCCGAGCGCGATTTGTGGCCGCGCGATGCCGCTGTGCGTGCAGTAGCGCGCAGTATTTGTGCCGAGATGCATGCCGGTTTCAAGGGTTTGCGTAGCGCGATGTCGATGGATATTGCCGGCCGCTATCCGGGCCAGGGCCGCACGCTGCAAGCGCAGGCCGACATCGGCCGCATCTGCGAAATATGGGAAAACTGTCTGGCCGAGTTCGGCCACCATCGTTATCTGTTTGGCGATTTTTCGATTGCCGATGCGTTTTTCGCACCGGTGGTGATGCGTTTTCGCAGTTACAACGTTTCGTTGGCGCCGGCGTTGCGGGCTTATGTCGAGCGTGTGACTGCGCACCCGGCGGTGGCGCGCTGGATCGCTGCGGCCGAAGCTGAGGCGGCGCAGCGCGCTGCGCAAGCATGAGCTGCAGCGCTGCAGCATCAGCCTGATCGCATGATGCATATCTATATTGTCGGCGGCGCCGTGCGCGATAGTCTGCTGGGGCTGGCGGTGAAGGATCGGGATCATGTGGTCGTCGGCGCCACGCCGGATCAGATGCTGGCGCTGGGTTTTAAACCGGTAGGCAAGGACTTTCCGGTTTTTTTGCATCCGGAAACGCATGAAGAATATGCGCTGGCGCGCACCGAACGAAAGACGGCGCCCGGTTATCAGGTCTTTACGTTTCATGCCGATGCGGATGTCACGCTGGAACAGGATCTGGCTCGGCGCGATCTGACTATCAACGCGATTGCGCGCGCCGCCGACGGCAGTCTGACTGATCCGTTCGGCGGCCGCGCCGATCTGCGGGCACGCGTTTTTCGGCATGTCTCGGACGCCTTTGTGGAAGACCCGGTACGTATTTTGCGCGTGGCGCGTTTTGCCGCCCGCTTTACCGAATTCACCGTTGCGCCGCAGACCGCAGCATTGATGCGCGCGATGGTGCAAGCCGGTGAAGTCGATGCGCTGGTGCCGGAGCGGGTCTGGCAAGAGCTGGCGCGCGGATTGATGGAACGGCAGCCTTCGCGCATGTTTCATGTGCTGCATGACTGCGGCGCGTTGTTGCACATTTTGCCGGAACTCGATGCGCTCTGGGCGCCGCCGGAAACGGTGGATTCTTCTGCTTCGTCTTCTTCTGCTGCTTCAATTGCAGCCAGCGTCGATCTCGCGGCGCGCATGGGGTATGGCCTGGCGATTCGTTTTTCGGTTTTGGGATTGGCGCAGGGTCAGGGTCAGGGGCAGGGCGACAGTATCGGGTTGGCGCAAGCGCTGTGTACGCGTTTGCGCGTGCCCAATGAATGCCGCGATCTCGCGCTGATGTGCGCGCGTGAACAATCTGCTGTCGGCGATGCCTTGAATTTATCGCCCGATGCGATGGTTGCGTTGTTGATGCGCTGCGATGCGTTTCGCAAGCCGCAGCGCTTCATCGATATGCTGTGCGCGCAACAATGCGCGCAAGCCGGCCGACTGCAGAACCAGGCTGACATTGAATTTGCGTGGCCGCCGCAGGCATTGTTAAGCGGTGCTTTGCATGCGGCGCAAGCAGTCCGGGCCGGGGAGTTGGCGAGGCTGTATACGCAGTCGCCAGAACGTATTCCTGAAGCTATTTATGCAGCCAGAGTTGGCGCAGTGGCCGAATATCGAGACGCGTTCTTCCATGATTATGATGGCTAAATTCGTGGCTGAATTCGTCAATGAATTCGGGAGGTCATCGTGAGCACAGCATTGCCAGAGGTTCCCAGTCAGCCGCAGCGGCGCGGAAAATCCGCCGTGTTCGTCAAGGAATTGACATCGCGTGCCCGGCGTCGCTTGCTGAAGCATTTCATTGCACTGGCCGCGAGCGATCGTTTGTTGCGATTCGGCATGATTGCCTCCGACGAAGTAATCACGCGTTATGTCGAAGGTATCGATTTCGCGCGCGATACGGTGTTTGGCGTCTACGATCGCAGGCTGCGTTTGCTTGGCGTAGGTCATCTGGCTTTTGCTGCGCCTGAAAAGATCGGCGATAACGGTGTCGTCATCAAGGCCCACGTAGCCGAATTCGGCGTTTCGGTGGCAGCTGCCGCGCGTGGCATGGGGGTCGGCACCGCATTGTTCGAGCGCGCCGCGATACATTGCCGCAACGCCGATGTCGATACCTTGTACATGCAGTGTTTGTCGTCCAATAAGGTCATGATGCACATCGCTGCTAAAGCCGGCATGCAAATCCATCGCGATTATGGCGAAGCCGATGCCTATCTGAAAATAGCGCCGGCCGATTCCAGCAGCGTCATGCACGAGGCCTGGCAGGAGCAGGCCGCGACATTGGATTACACCGTCAAGTTAAACGTGCGCGCAGTGCTGATCTGGCTGGAAAATATCGCCGCGCGCTTACGTAAATAAAACATAAAAAAACGCCATAAAAAAACGGATTCCGCGCCAGGGCGTGGAATCCGTAAGCTAGTGCTTCTAGTCACTAGAGGGGAGGGAGACAAAAACTCAACCGGGGCATTGCTGCCAACCGATTAAGATGACTCATTAAACCTGCTAACGCACCACGATCGAAAAGTTTTTACCTGCTGTTACACCTGCTTTACGGGCATGGGATAGCCGTTACTTCTTGGTTGCTTCTTCATTGTTTCTTCGCTTCTTCTTCGCCTCTTCTTTTCAAGCATGCATTTTGCTTGTGCTAAAAAATGGTACTTATGCTAGTGTGGTGCAACACTATAAGTGAAACGATACGCCCAAAAGGGGTAGACGTTTTTCAAGGCGTTTGAACCAAAAACATAATTTTTGGCATGGAGACAAAATGAACGCACCATACGCGCCCGGCGCAGCCCTGCGGCCGGACACATTTTCGCTGGATGATAAATTTGCCCTTGAGCGCGGCCATGTTTTCATGACCGGCACCCAGGCCTTGATCCGCGTTGCGATGCTGCAGCATCAATGCGACGTCGCAAACGGTTTAAACACAGCCGGATTCATTACCGGTTATCGCGGCTCGCCGTTAGGCAGCGTCGATCTGACTGCCGTCAAAGCGGAAAAATATCTGGCCGCGCAGCACGTCAAATTTCATCCCGGCATCAATGAAGATCTGGCCGCCACCAGTGTCTGGGGCACGCAGCAAGTCAATCTGTTTCCCGGCGCCCAATACGATGGCGTCTTTTCCTTGTGGTACGGCAAAGGCCCCGGCGTAGACCGTTGCGGCGACGTATTCAAGCACGCCAATATGGCCGGCACCGCCGCACATGGCGGCGTACTGGTGATTGCCGGCGACGATCACGCCGCCAAGTCTTCCACCACGGCGCATCAAAGCGAACATATCCTGAAAGCCTGCGGCATCCCGGTACTGTATCCATCCTCGGTGCAGGAATATCTGGATTACGGCCTGCACGGCTGGGCCATGAGCCGCTACACCGGATTATGGGTGGCGATGAAATGCGTGACCGATATTGTCGAATCGGGCATGTCGGTGGAAATCGATCCGGATCGCGTGAAAATCGCGTTACCGCAGGATTTCGATTTGCCGCCAGACGGTTTGAATATCCGTCTGCCCGATACCGTACTCAATCAGGAAGTACGGATGCATCAATTCAAATGGTATGCGGCGCTGGCCTATGCGCGTGTGAATAAGCTGAACCGGATCATCTGGGACAGCCCGCATGCGCGCATCGGCATCATCACTGCCGGCAAATCTTATCTGGATACACGCCAGGCGCTCGATGATCTGGGCATCGACGAACAGATCGCCGGCGATATCGGCATACGACTCTATAAAATCGGCATGACCTGGCCGCTGGAAGCGGAGGGTGTGCGCGCGTTCGCGCAGGGACTCGATGAAATTCTGGTGGTCGAAGAAAAGCGTCAGATTCTCGAATATCAGCTCAAGGAAGAATTGTATAACTGGCGCGAAGAAGAGGAGCATCATCCGCGTCCGCGCGTGGTCGGCAAATTCGACGATACCGGCGAATGGAGCAATCCGCATCGTGAAGGACATGGCCACTGGCTGCTGCCAGCCAGCTACGAACTCAGCCCGGCGCAAATTGCACGCGCGATCGCCAGCCGCATATCGCGCTATTTCGCCGGCCATCCGGTCGAGCAAAGGGTCAAGCAACGGATTGCTTATCTGGAAGCCAAGGAAGCGGCGATCAACGCCAATTACGGCCTGAGCGCTACGCCGGATCCGGCGCGCGATCGGGTGCCGCATTTTTGCTCCGGCTGTCCGCACAATACATCGACCCGTCTGCCCGATGGCAGCCGCGGCCTGGCCGGTATCGGCTGTCACTATATGGTGACCTGGATGGATCGCGAAAGCCTCACTTATACGCATATGGGCGGCGAAGGCGTGACCTGGGTCGGCCAGGCGCCGTTCACCAGCGAAAAACATGTCTTCGCCAATCTTGGCGACGGCACTTATTATCACTCCGGTTTGCTGGCGATCCGCGCCGCGGTCGCAGGCAAGGTCAATATTACTTATAAGATTTTGTACAACGATGCGGTGGCGATGACCGGTGGCCAGCCGGTCGACGGCCCGCTGGATGTGCCGATGATTTCACGCCAGCTTGCCGCCGAAAATGTGCAGCCGATCATTGTCGTGACCGATGAACCGGACAAATATCCGGCCGGCACCGACTGGGCGGCGGGCGTGACGATACGGCATCGCAGCGAACTCGACGCCGTGCAGCGCGAGTTGCGCGAAGTCAGCGGGGTGTCGGCAATGATTTATGACCAGACCTGTGCAGCGGAAAAACGGCGTCGCCGCAAACGCCATGAGATGCCGGACCCGGCCAAGCGCGCCGTGATCAACGAGGCGGTTTGCGAAGGCTGCGGCGATTGCAATGTGCAATCGAATTGCCTGTCGGTGGAACCGCTGGAAACCGAATTCGGACGCAAGCGTCAAATCAATCAGTCGTCATGTAATAAGGATTTCTCTTGCGTCACCGGATTTTGTCCCAGTTTCGTGACAGTCGAAGGCGGACAATTGAAGCAGACCGGGCGCGTCGCGATGCCGGGCAAACCTGCCGCAAGTCCCACAAGTTCCACCCTCCCGGCGGATGCTTTACCGGAACCCGTACTGCCGGGAACGGACCGGCCTTACGGCATCGTCATCAATGGCATCGGCGGCACCGGCGTGGTGACCATCGGGCAAATCCTGGCGATGGCCGCGCATGTGGAAGGCAAGGCTTGTTCGGTGCTGGATATGAGCGGTCTGGCGCAAAAAGGCGGTCCGGTCATGTCGCATGTGAAGTTGAGCAGCGATCCGGCGACATTGTTTTCAACCCGGGTAGGCACCGGCGCGGCCGATCTGATAATCGGTTGCGATCTGGTGGTCAGCGCCGGTCGTGAAGTGTTGTCGCGCATGGGCGAGGCGCGTACCCATGCCGTCATCAATTCCACCGCCGTGCCGACGGCTGCGTTCGTGCGCAATCCGGATTGGCAATTCCCCGAAGCCGATGCCTTGCGCGCGATTCAATCCGCCTGCTGCAGCATGGCCTCGGTCGACGCCGGCGCTATTGCCGCGGCGCTGTTGGGCGATGCGATTGCCACCAATATGTTCATGCTCGGTTACGCTTGGCAACAGGGTCTGGTGCCGCTATCGCAAGCGGCCATTTTGCGCGCAATCGAATTGAATGCATTGTCGGTGCCAGTTAATACGCAGGCTTTCATGTGGGGACGCCATGCCGCCAATGATTTACCGGCAGTATTGCGATTGGCCGCCGGCAATGGGATGCCGGCGCACGCTGCATCGCAGGTGATTGAATTCAAGCGCACGCCGACACTCGATGAAGCGATCGGCATCCGTGTGGCATTTCTGGGCAAGTATCAAAATATGGCGTATGCCGAGCGTTATCGACATTTCGTCATGCAGGTTGCGAGCGCAGAATCGGCGATCGCCGAAAGTGAAAAGAGCCGGCCGTTGACGACCGCGGTGGCGCGTTATCTGTTCAAACTGATGGCTTACAAAGATGAGTACGAAGTCGCACGTTTATATGCGGATGCGGCATTTTCGAAAAAGATCACCGGCATGTTCGAAGGCGATTACAAACTGAAATTCCATATGGCGCCGCCGTTATTTGCAAAACGTGACGAACACGGCCATTTGATCAAACAGGAATTCGGCGGCTGGATGATGCAGGCATTTCGTGTCATGGCGAAATTCAAATTTCTGCGCGGCGGCATGCTGGACCCCTTCGGCCACACCGATGAACGCCGTCAGGAGCGGGCGCTGATTGAAGAATATTGCGAGACCATCGCCGGGCTGTTGCCTTTATTACGGGCCGATAATCTTGCGCTGGCGGCCGAGATTGCGCGCGTTCCCGAATTTATCCGTGGTTACGGTCACGTCAAACAAGCCCATTTGACCGATGCGATCGCTAAACGTGCGGCGTTGCTGAGCGCATTTCATGCCGCAGTAACATCGGCATCAGCACCAGCGTCGGAGTGTGGAAAAGAAGCAAGCAAAGGCGCAGAGCAAGCAGCCTGAATGTTTTTTTCGATCGCATAAGGAGGAAAGTACGAGGCAAGTACGAGGTAATTAATATCAGTGAGGGCGGTCGTTTCGATAGTGAAACGGCCGTTTTTTTTTGCCATTCCCTTGCCGTTGCGCACCGCCCCGATCCGGTAGCGATGCCTGGCTTTATAATGCCGCATCTTTTTCATGGATCTTTATGCGTCAAATTCCGCTGCCGGCCGCCGCCGCACTGATGACCAATTCTGTATTGTGGGGATTGTCCTGGATCGCCTTCAAATTTCTACAGGCGCATGGACTCCATCCCTTGTGGTCGAACACCATCATTTTTTCGGCATGCCTGCTGTTGCTCATTGCGTTGCGGCCTGCCGCATTACGGCAGATGCGCGATCATCCGGCGCTGTGGCTGGTCGCCATTACCGCCGGCGTGACTAACGCCACTTTCAACGGTGCGGTGGCATTCGGCGATGTGGTCCGGGTCATTCTGTTGTTTTATCTGATGCCGGTGTGGGCGGTGATTCTGGCGCGTTTGATATTGAAAGAAGCGATCACGCCGCGTTCATTGATGCGCGTCGCATTGGGTCTGATCGGCGCGATGATCGTGTTGTATCAACCGTCGGTCGGCTTGCCGCTGCCGCAGAGCTTAGCCGATTGGACTGCAATATTGGGCGGCCTTGCGTTCGCATTCAATAACGTGATGTTGTTGCGGCTCAAAGGGGTGCCCGATGCGGCGCGCGGCGTGGCGATGCTGAGTGGCGCGGCATTTATATCGGCGGCGCTGGGTATGTTGTTCGCGAGCCTGGGCATGATGTCGTGGCCGGTTTTGAGCACGACGCTGCTGCCGACGCTGGCGCTATGGTCGGGTTTATTTCTGGTGGCGATCGTGTGCCTGCAATACGGTGCTTCGCGTTTGCCCGTCAATATCAGTGCAGTGATCATGTTGGTCGAAATTCTGGCGGCAACCGTTTCGGCATGGGCGCTGGGCGCGGCCGAGATCCGTTTGCAAGACCTGATCGGCGGCGCACTGATCATCTCTGCGCCATGGCTGATCCGCGATAAATCCTGATCAGGATTTCTGGAGTTGCATATCCGAACCTATCCGGTTGCGTCCGCTGGCCTTGGCTTGATACAAGGCTCTATCGGCTTGTGCAATCAACTGATGCATCAGCACCGGCGTCGCATCGCGAATGCTCGGGGCGATCGACGCAACGCCGATCGAAACCGTGCTGCTGATCCGTCCGCCATTTTTTGCCGTAGAGCCTTTGTAGCTGATGGGGATGGAGGCGATGCCGTTGCGAATCCGCTCGGCAATCTGTAGTGCCACGGCATGCCCGGTTTGCACCAGCAGCACGACAAATTCCTCGCCGCCGAAACGCCCCAGCGCGTCGTTGAGGCGTAGCTGGGTCTTGATCCGGTTCGCCACTTCGCATAGCACTTCATCGCCGGCCTGATGGCCGACGCTATCGTTGATTCTTTTGAAGAAATCGATATCGATGTAGAGACAGGACAATTCGTTTTGCTGGCGTTGCGCCTGATTGATTTCACCGAGCAAGCGTTGTTCGATGTAACGCCGATTGTTCACGCCGGTCAAGGGATCGGTTAACCCGACTTGTTTGAGCCGTTCGCTGTTGAGCACGTTTTCGATGCAGATGGCGATGAACGAGGCTTGGCGTTCAAGGAAATCGGTTGCCAGATGCGGCGAAAAACGCGTTCCTGCGTCGCTGCCGAGCGCCAGGAAACCGATCGGTTCCTGATGCCGCAACAGCGGCACGATGGCGACGCTGGCAGGGGGTGTTGCGCCGGGAAAAAAACATGCGTGCCGCGTCTGGTAGGGTGATAAAGCGGGTTTGCGCAGCGCGGCATAATCGGCGCCGAATTGTTCGCTATAGTCCAGAAAATGCAGATGCGGGATTTGCTCCGCTTGCATCTTCAGATGCGCCACGATGCGCCGGATATCTTGTTTCGTATCGTTGAGAAACAGATTGATGGCCTGTAGATCGAATGCTTCGAGCATACGGTTCAAGAGTATGTCGAGCAGATCTGGGAAATCGTCGGCGTCCAGTAGGCGCATATCGAAGTCATGATGCCGTTGCATGATCTGCTGGTTGATGCGCGCCTGTTCCAGAAATGCATGGAAATCGGCCTGCAACTGCGTATGTTTTCCCAACAGTTGTTGATGGTCCATTATGGCGGCATACAGAAGTTGATAAGGAAAACCGATACGGCGGCGTCTTGCAACGCATTTTTGTAATTTTCTACCGGGCAATAATAATCAGGCCAATCCATATAGATTAACTTATTCAGGCCGGCCTTAGTATGCTAGTCGGTAAAAAAGCGTTCCTGCATTTGTTCCAGCCCCAGTGTCTGCAGTACTTCGGTCAGCCGTTCGCGCGGGCGTTTAGTCGGTAAATTTTTCTGCCGCGCAATAATCAGCTCGTTTTTCATCGAGTGTTCCCATCCCACCAGTTCGGTCACGCTGACTTGATAGCCATGCGCTTCCAATTGCAGGCAACGTAGCACATTGGTCACCTGGCTGCCAAATTCACGCGTATGCAAGGGATGGCGCCAAATCTCGGTCAGCGCTGTTTTGGCTAGCGTTGCGCCCTTGTTGCGATTCAGTACCGATGCCACTTCGGCCTGACAGCACGGCACCAGCACGATGAAGCCGGCCTTCTTTTTCAATGCAAAGCGGATCGCATCATCCGTTGCCGTATCGCAAGCATGCAATGCTGTGACAATATCGATCTGCTCCGGCAAACGGTCCGATTCGATCGATGCCGCTACCGACAGATTGACGAACGACATGCCGGAAAACGCCAGGCGCGCCGCCAGTTCCTGCGATTTGCGGACCAGCTCGTCGCGTGTTTCGATGCCGTAAATATGCGATGCCCCATCCAGCGCCTTGAAGAACAG
This sequence comes from Herbaspirillum sp., assembly GCA_028291765.1. Classification (GTDB taxonomy): domain Bacteria; phylum Pseudomonadota; class Gammaproteobacteria; order Burkholderiales; family Burkholderiaceae_D; genus Herbaspirillum. Next base: position 164 of record JAQGNR010000218.1, on the reverse strand, counting down.
ATCGTACAGAATGAAGCCAAGATAGGATTTGCCCGCACCGTGATCGACCAGCTGGATCGCGTCCTGCTTCTGTTGCAGCTCCTTGAGCAGCGGTTCGATGAACTGAAACAGGTGATACACCTGCTTCAGTTTGCGCCGGCTGTCCTGATTCATCTTGCCGTCGC